>NZGD01000025.1 GCA_002690925.1 Rhodopirellula sp. | reverse complement strand
ATCACCGGCAGAGGTTCGGTACGCAGACGCCTGAGTTTCTCAAGAACAAGAAAGCCACTGCGTTTCGGCATCATCATGTCCAGCACAATCAAGTCCGGGTTCTCTCGCTCCGCAAGCGCCAAGCCTTGATTCCCGTCACGGGCGACTACCACGTTGTGTCCAGCAGATTCCAACGCGTAACGCACGGCTTCGACAATTTCAACATCATCGTCCACCAGCAATACTGTCTTGTTATTTGAATTACCAGAGTCAAGGTTTGTCATTGCTTCCGGCTGATCACTGTTTTGTAAATCATCGGATGAAGGCATGGCATCGTGCGTCATTTTCTTGGAGTGGATTCTGGCTTCAGGCGTTATGTGCAAGTTTGCGACACTCATGCCTAGCGTAAGGCGCCTGTCACTACAGTGTACCTCATGGCTGACGACTCGGCATCACTCGTGCCTTCAAAACTGAACAAACGGGTATGGTCGTGTCAGTAAGATCTGCTCCGGCGAATGAAACAGATCAATTACTTGAGTAAAGTGTCGGGCTTGATGCCCAAAGATCAGAGTCTTGTATTGATGAATCCGCGACGACATGTCGCATTATCCACTCATCAAAATCATGAAGTGCGATGGTGGTCATCTCATCGTCACCAGGGTATTGTCGCACTTCGACCCGGCTTCCGATCGCCATGCACAGTTGGAAATCGGTTTTGAGATTCTGCTGGTTGAATTGGGCGTTCTCAGTACCCCACTGCCAAAGCATTGGCATGCGACGTTGTCGCAATTGCTCCATATTTCGGATCGAGCCACTCGGCATGCGTCCGCCAAGCGAAATCACACCTGCAAAACGATCTGGTTCTCTCATCGCCGTACGCAACGCCATCGTTCCTCCTTCGCGATAGCCTGCCAAAACCACTCGTGATGCATTGATGGAAAAGCGTTCAGCAGCAGCTTCTACTGCTTGATTGACTGCTTCCTGTGTGGTTGCAATGCTTGCAGGGCTCGCGTGCCAGTCAAATCGGTGCCCCACCGCGTCGACTGCTTTGGTTCCACGGATTCCCACACCGACATAGTTTCGCAGGCTGATGTGCGGCATCACCTGATCAATCTGGTGCTCGTTGAATCCGTTACTATGAAACCAAAGCACTAGCGGGTATTGATAGCTTTCGGAGTAGTGCACCGGCAGGAAGAAACTGCGGTGCGAGGTGTTGTGTGACCAAGTGTCGGCAAGGCTAAAGAATGCATTCGAGCTGTTCGAAATGACATTGTCACCGTCCCACTGATGGGAGTGGGGGGCTTGCTTGTCGGATTCCGATTCCGTGGATGAGTTCCATGACATCGACTTGTGGAAACGACCCATGGCTTCTACGAAAAGAGAGGCAATTTGAAAAATGTCGCGGACGAAAATGACGTCGCGTAAATGCTTGACCCAGAAATTAAGGCCGCGCTTGGAGTGGTGTCAACGCTGATGAGATTCCAAGGCGGCGAAAAAGTCAATTTCGCTATCTTGTCAAGCGAAATGATTCAACAGGCGATTATGCCGATAGCAATTGATCCATGGTTGCTACCAACTGTTTCACTGCCTCAACGCTATTTTCAAAGGCTGCCGTTTCATTGTCTGTGAGGTCTAGCTGGATGATCTTTTCCACGCCCCCACTACCCATGACGACAGGGACGCCAACGTAGTAACCACCGACTGAGTACTCATCGTTGCACAATGCAGCAACAGGAATCACTCGTTTTTTGTCACGTACAACCGCTTCAACCATCTGCGCACAGGCCGCAGCGGGGGCGTAGTAGGCACTTCCTGTTTTCAGCAGCGAGACGATCTCAGCACCACCTTTTCGTGTTCGATCGACGATTTCTTCGAGGCGAGAAGAATCGATCAATTGGGTGATGGGGATACCTCCCACGCTCGTGCAGCTAGGAATCGGTACCATGGTGTCTCCGTGACCACCCATAAGTAGTGCACTGATGTCTTCGACGCTTACTCCCAGCTCCATGGCGAGGAACGTTCGGTAGCGTGCTGTGTCGAGGACACCTGCCTGCCCACAGACACGTGCGGAGTCAAATCCAGTCACCTTCCACATTTGTTGAACCATGGCGTCCAGCGGATTGCTGACCACGATGACGACTGCGTTTGGGCTAGTCGCTTTGATTTGTTCACCGACGCTTGTGACAATTTTGGCATTCGTACTTAGCAAGTCATCACGGCTCATGCCTGGTTTACGAGGAATTCCGGCGGTCACAACGATGACGTCGCTATCAATGGTATCGTCGTAAGAGGTGGTACCCACGATATTCGAGTCAAATCCGAAAATGGGCGAGGCTTGCATCAGGTCAAGCGCCTTTCCACGTGGCATATCCTCTGTGCGTGGAATATCCAGCAGTACCACATCGCCGAGTTCAGCGGCGGCGCACCAATGTGCACATGTTGCTCCTACGTTTCCGGCTCCGATGACAGTAATTTTGGCGCGGCGCATGTTGTCGGCCTCTCATGAAAATGGCGGGATTGTTTTTGATTTTAATTCTCGGCGACTGATATCCTGCCGGTTGTGACGTTCTGGTCAAGTAGTCGATGAGCTTGATTGTGCGGCGTGAGCCAGCATTCAGGGGATTCGCAGGCTTTCTGCTTCCTTTTCTTTTTTTCTGTCCCGCACAGCACGGTCAAGAGAATCAGTTCGTCGCTGCCACGCCCAAATTACGAAAATTCCAAGAATCACGGCACATGCGGCAACACTTCCGATCAAATTGACTCCGGTGGGGTCGGTTGAATCAGGTTGCTTGTTCCGTATTGATGCCGCGATCACGAGCGGGCCGAATTGGTCACCGCCGCCATGTTGGGCCATGAAGTCGGTTTCATAGCTCCAGAGCCGAAAGAAAAAACCATCTATTTGAATTTGCGTTTTTAGCTCACTGATGACGGCATCCCCGCCCTCTTGCTGCTGAATTTGTTTTTCCAGAAAAACAGGTAAGCTCCGTGTGACAACTGAAACAGGATAACGGTGGTTGAATGTCGCGGGTGGACCGGGGGCATCAGCGGAACGCTCGATTTGTACTATGACATTTCCCAAGTCACCGACCGCATCAATTTGGTAGTAGTGATCACTGCCTAATTCAGCCTGTCGCCGAGGTTCCATGACCGAGATCCGGGTGACCAGCACCGTTTCCAGATTCATTTGTATCCATTGCCCCGTCAGTTCCGATGAGCCCTGCAATAAGGCGACTGGTGCAATTTTCCTCGGCTCGGGGACTGCGTGCTTGCTTTGCTCCAAGTCGGATGCTGCTGCCATCATTGCATAAAACGCGTCTCCATCCTCAGAAAGCAGCTTCTGACGATTTCTTGTGCCCAGGTCAGCTAGCAGACTGATGTCCACTCCTTGGTCACGCAGTAATTGCCAGCCTGTGATCGGTGATACTTTCGGTAGCCAACGAACGCGTTTGCAGAGGATCGCTGACGTGATGGATGACGCGTTGTTTGGCGATTGTTTGACTTGCAGCACCACTCCAGCACCTTCAACTCGGTCTCCAGCTTTCGCACTTTTGGGAAGGGGGAAAGTAATCACCTTGATTGCTTTTCCGTCTTTGATTTGCACCGTCAGCACATGAAGTTGTTTGAACTCAAGAAACTCAGTCAGTTCTTTGGGAATTGGCACCAACTGCAGTGACTTGATTGTGCCGGTCAGTAACGCGGCATCGCCGACAGAAATTGAACGAGCTGCCCCACTCTCGGACTCGTTCGCATTCTGGGATGCCATTGACTGCAACTTGGTGGGATCTACAGAACGTAATCGGTAAAGTAATTTTGCGAGTTCGCCAAGCGTCTTGTCGTCGGTAGGAGGGTAGGTGGCCGCAACGCGTTCCTGATCAAATCCGCTGAGCAGTGGGGTGACAGACTCACGGGTGAAACCAACGCTGCTACTGAACACTAGTAAGGTCAGGATCAGCGCGGACTGCAGCTGGAAATGTCTAGTAATCGGCGAAAAACAGGTCGAATAAAGTACATTCGTGTTACTGCAAATGTTCATGAATGCCCCTGCCCTGCGTTGGAAGGTCCGGTAGGCGATTGTTCGCCTAGGCCTTTTAAGAATTCGTCGGGATCCTGTCGGTAAGCTGCTCGCAGCTTGCGTGATTGTTTGGCCAATACGCTGGTTCGCCACATCAAGAGCATCGCCAATCCGACACCACCAACAAATGAAATTGAAGCAATGAGCCAGAATTTACTCGTTGAAACGGCTGTCTCACCGGCGGTGGGTGTGGTTGCTTGCTCGCCTTCGACAAAGGGGGCGTAAGTGATTCTGCCGATGACCACAGGAGCCAGATCAGCTCCCGCACCCGATTTATAAGCGAGACGTTTGAGGAATTTTCCGACAACCGAGACCTGCACTCCCTCGGTAGCTGCTCTTTGAGTTCCCGCTTGTTCCGACACAGAACGTGCTACATCGGGCACCACTGCGACGATTGGTCGATCAACGCCTTCTGACGGTTTTATCCAAAGTTGCCAGTAGTTTTCGATGCCGTAGGGGTTTTTAGGGGCGTCTATATTTTCCACCAAAGCGACGTTGCCATGGATCGTTACCGTCTGATTCAAAAACACATCCGGTTGTTGCAGCAAAGGTAAAGCACCGACAGTCACAGCTCCGGATTCCTTTAACTGGCTCGCGGAATCGAGGGCTCGATAAAAACTATCGAAGTCATCTGACCTCCAAACGCTTCCGTCAATGACACGATTTACTGCAGCTTCATCCAGTGCTGCCAACAAAGCATGCTGCTGTGTCCGCCCATATTGCGGATCATCTAGAGGGGCTGACGCTGTACCTGATAAATCCTGAATTACGTACTCCCACTGAGCACGCTCAGAATTCTCCAGATCTGGGGCGAATTTGAGTTTCTGGGCGTTTGCAGCGATTTCAACTGGTAGTTTCTCGTTTTTCAAGCCACGTAAGGAACGCGAAAGAGCGACCGTCCAGCTGACCTGCTCTTTGCGAGAAAGCTGCAAAATCAATTGGTTGGCAATTTGGCGAGCTTCGGGGGAGTATCGAGTTTGTCGCGTTTTTGCATTTTCCGTCGCGGAAAACTGAGCCTGCTGGGCTAAAGCAGAGGGTAAATTTGCCGCTGCTCCCCCAGCTTTTGCCGGCAAGTGTCCAAAAAAAGGACGATAAACATCAGGTTTTGCGGCTTGCAGCATCACCACCACAACCAAAGCAAGTCCCAGGGCGAGTCGAATGAGCTTGCGAAACGTCTTTACCGACTCTCCGCGAGGGATTTTCTTGCGGTAAAGACTGTCATCGTCAAACTGTGATGGAATCCGCATCGAGTGGCCTGCTGAGTGGGCTATGCTTGAATGGGGCGACTGCCCCTCTTAATCTAGTGTTTGTGGGCGGGTTTGCATTCAGCTTTTAAAAAAACCGTTTGCTTCAGTATCTCCGTTACACCTTTTCTCCTCTAGACATACAAAATCCTATGCCGAGATTTTCAGGATTCCGAGGGACGCTGCGTTCATTGGACGTCAAGCTGTTTGTGCTGGTTTTCGCGGCGACTAGCCAAGTGTTCGCTGCTGGTGAGCCTGCAAAGGACTTCATCAAACAGTTGCGAGCAGCGCAGTACTTTGACACGGCTCTGACGTATTTGGATCGGATTTCCGAGTATCCGGGAGTTTCGAGTGAGTTCATGGATGCGATTCCGTTGGAGAAGGCCCAAACGTACATTGAATTGGCGATTAGTTCGCGTAACGGGGATGTCCGGAATGAAAATTTTCGTTTGGCTGAAGCACAAATCACGTTGTTTCTGAAAAAGGAGGGGCATCCGCGGCTTTCTGAAGCTCGTTTGAAGCTCGGTAAACTGCAGCTGGTTCGTGCTACCCAATTGATGGCAGGCGAACCCGACGATGCGACGCGTTCTGAGGCGGCCAAATCCTATTTGGCCGCAGCAAAAACGTTTGACGCGATTGTTGAAGACCTACGCAAAAAACTGAAACAGATGGCAGGTGCCAAAGCGCCGGGGCCTGACGCGAAGACGCTTCGAGATAGATACCGTGGTGAGTTCCTGCAGGCGATGAATAGTGCAGCTGAATCGCGACGTTTGGCAGCGGGTACCTATCTCGATCCGCTCAAAGACGGAAAGGAGCTTCTTGAAAAAGCCCTCAAGTCGTTTGTCGATTTGAGTGAAAATTATGGTCGTTATGCACAGGGAGCCATTGCCACGCTGCAACGCGGTCAGGTTGAGGAGCAGCTTGGCGAAAAAGAGAAAGCATTGGATAGTTACCTTCGAATGCTCGAGCAACCTGATGCAGATGCTTTGCGTGATGCAAAGTATCAAGCCGTGAATGGGATCATCCGCCTCGGTTTGGAAAAGAGTCCCCCCAACTATCAAATGGGTATTGATCGTGGAGATCCGATCGTCAAAGACGTTCGACCGAACGAACGTACGGCATCCACTGTGCAAGATTTGCGGATCGCGTTAGCAAAAGCTTTTCTTTTGCGTTCGAAAGATACTGAAAAAGTAAAAAAGCCAGTAGAACGAAAACGAGCTGAGGCAAGGGCTCGTGAGTTGCTAAATACTGCCAGTAGGATTCCTGGTTTGCAATCAGAAGAAGCCATTAGCCTTTTAGCAGACTTAGGAATTGATCGGGAAGCACCGGTTGAGATGCCCCGCGCTGAACAGCCCGAGAGTTTGCGAGATGCATTTGAGAGTGCTCGTGAGTTGCAGGCAGCGATGGACCAGTTGGAGTCGACCATTGCTGCCTTGGACAAGGACGATGCGACTGCTGAACAGAAAAAACAGCTGGAGGAAGTGCGGGCGCAGTTGGTCGAAAATCGTTCGCTTGCGATTCAGTATTTGCAACGGGGTCTGAGTCTTGTTGAGCTGGGATCAGATTTGGAGTTGGTGAACCAATCGAGGCAATACTTGGCGTTCCTTCTTTTTAAATCCAAATACTATCGCGATGCTACTGTGGTAGGACTGTTTCTCGCTCGCAACGCACCTGGTTCGGAGGCTGGGCTGAGCGGCGGTTTGGTTGCGTTGAATGCATTGCAGTTGTTGTTGGTTGAGGATTCTGGGAACACAGCTGCATCAGGGCAGTTGGAGTCGCTTGCTGATTTTATGCTCAAGTATTGGCCTGATAATTCCAAAGCAGCGCTGGCGCAAGGGGTGATCATCAAGGTTGCGTTGAAAGATGGTAATTGGGACGAGGCTGAGACGCGGATTTCTGCGATGCCAGAAGGAGAAGAACGCGCTTCTTACATGAGATTGCTCGGGGTTCTTCTTTGGAATGAGTACATCAAAATAGGCAGTGCTGGTGATGAAGCCAAAGCACAGGAATTTCTTAAGAGAGCCAGGGATCGGATTGCTGACGGATTGTCGGCGATCGACGGCAAACTTGCCAACATTGAGGCAGGAAAAGCTGCTTTGGTCTTCATGAAAATCAACCTGCGGATGAATGATGTCGAGGCTGCATCGAGTGTCATGGAAAACAAAACCTACGGGCCGACGGCTATCATCGACCGACTTGGCGACGCGGGGCAGAGTTTTGAAAGTGATACCTACAGCACGGAGTTGCAGGTGCTTGTTCAGAGAATGGCAGCATCACCGGATGATACGGATGCGTTACTCAAGCGTGCTATGAGTGTGATGGACAAACTTCGCCTCAGTGTTGTAGGGCCTGATTCACAAAAGAAGCTCACCACAATTTACATTCGCGCGTCACGGGAAATTCGTGATTCGTTGGAATCGTCTACTGGACCCGCAAAGCAGGCACTTGTTTCAGCGTTCCGAGTCTTTCTTGCACAGATTGCCAGCACGACGAAGGATGCTGCTACGTTACAGTGGGTCGGCCAGACTCTTGTTGATTTGGCCAAAACTTCCATGCAGCCGGGAACCACCAAGGCTACTGGTCAATCAGCAGAGTTGTTGCAGACGGCTGTCAGCACGTTCAAGCGGGTCAAAGAGGGGAGTCCAGAAGTACCGTTGCAGGTGGAGTTTCAGCTCGCAACAGCATATCGAATGCTCGGTGAATACAAGGACGCGGTGCTTAGTTATGTTGCCATTTTGAGCAAGAAGCCGACGATGTTGGACGCACAGGTTGATGCTGCTCTTACTTACGAGCAATGGGCACAAATCGTGGATGAAAAATACACGGTCGCGGCTTATCAAAAAGCGCTCAATGGTGCCAAACCTGATGCGAAAGGAAAAAATCTGATCTGGGGCTGGGGTAAAGTGAGTCTGTTAACTAATGGTAAAGCCAAATATCAGGATATGTTCTTCAACGCTCGATACCACGTGGCTCTGTGCCGTTATCGTGCTGGTAAAAAGTCAAAGAGTGAGAAACTGATGGAGAAAGCCAAAAGTGATATCACAACGGTGCACGCGTTGTATCCTGCAATGGGGGGGGCAACTCACTACTTGAAATTCAACACTCTTCTGAAGCAGATAGAAACTGACCTCGGGCAATCGGCCCAAGGGCTACCCAAGCCCACTGAGAAGTGAGCGAGCAGCACGCCGTTTGACTGTCTTTTCCGTTAATAGAATTCTCCCGTCTCTCTAGATTACAAATATCTCCATGAAACGCATTTTCAATCAGCCTCGTGTTCTCGTTTTCGCGTGTGCCTGGATATTAGCCACTCCGTCCGCACAGGCGCAGATCGACCGTGTCTATGACATGAAGGGAGACAATGTCAGCGGAGCTGTACTTGAGGGAAGTAAAGATGGTGTACGACTGGACAAGTCTGGGGTCATCAAGGACTTCAAGGCTGGGGAAATCACCAAGATCATGTTCGAAGGAGATCCGCCCCAATTGACCAAGGCTCGGTCTTTCGCACTTGACGGGCAATATGATCAAGCCTTGGCCGAATTGAAGAAGGTAAAAGTCAACACAATCAATAGGGACCTAATCAAGCAAGACGTTGCCTTCTACTATGCGCTTTGTGAGGCCAGGCTGGCCTTAAACGGGCAGGGGAAAATTGATGATGCGGCCAGGCGAATGCTCGATTTTGCGACCCGAAATCAGGGCTCTTGGCACTTTTATGAGTCAGCGAAATTATTGGGAGATCTCGCGTTGGCATCCAATAACAGCGAGAAGGCCCTGAAATTCTATGGCTCACTCGAAAACGCCCCGGCCGAGGCGACCAAGATTGAGGCGAAATATCTGCAGGGGCTTGTGAGACTCAAAATGAAACAAGGACCAGCAGCCGTTGCTGATTTTGACCAGATCCTGGGCCTCAAAGCACAAACCACCCAAATTTTACGTCTTCAAACGTTGAGCAAGGCTGGCAAAGCTGTCGCGTTGGCTCTGCAAGGGAATGGTGACCAAGCCAATGAGTTGACGAACTCGCTGATTGCTCAGGTGAATGCTGCGGATGTTGAGATCGCAGCCCGAATTTACAACGCTCAAGGTGCCAGTTGTGAGGCTCGTGACGATCTTGAGGGGGCAATCATGGCTTATCTGCATACTCATCTGATGTTCTCGGCACAGCCCGACGCGCACGCCGAAGCTCTGAAACGATTGGTGGAACTGTGGCCGAAGGTTGGCAAGCCCGAAAGAGCAGCTCAGGCTCGGCAGGAATTGCAGAACCGCTACCCCGGTTTCTAGCCCTCTCCGGTCATCCAGCTTATCACTACTACTTGGTCATTCCCCCCAATCTAACTTTTTTTATTCAATGGATTAGCTGTCGTGGGGGTCCATCCTGTTAATTGAAGTTTGCTAGACTATCGTTTATGCGAAAGGGCTGTTGCAGAGGTTTTTCTGTCAATCAGCTTCGCCTCCCAACCACTCCTTTTCTCCCGGAGCGCCTCGTTGATGTTCGATGCTTGCGGAATGCTTCCCAGTTTTGCGTCTCTTCACCAGTTGCCTTTTTCGCATTCATTATCACGATCGCTCGCGATCGTGATGGTCATGCTTGCAGCTATGTTTACTTTCACACCTGCGTTTGCGCAGGATGCGGCAGATGAATTCGGTGGAGCCGAAGAGGATGTCGTCGAGGTTGTCGACGAACCAGCTGCACCAGCTGCCGACAATGCCGATGCTGGTGGTGGTGGCAAAGCTGAGCAGAACCTGTTGAGCTGGACGATTAGTTCTCTTGGTTGGGGATATTTGCTGGTTTTCCTAGCGCTTTCCGTCACATTGGTTTCGCTCTTTGTCATGAACATGCTGGCAGCACGGCGCGACACTCTGTGTCCGCAGGAGTTGGTCGATGCGTTCGAAGAACGGCTGAACGAAAAAGACTTCCAAGGTGCATACGATATGGCTCGCACCGATGAGTCGGTACTGGGGCAGGTGCTTTCAGCTGGTCTGGCCAAATTGTCACGCGGCTACGGCAAGGCAATTGAAGGCATGCAGGAAGTTGGCGAAGAGGAAAGCATGAAACTGGAGCATCGTCTCAGTTACATGGCCTTGATTGGAAACCTCAGTCCCATGATCGGATTGTTTGGTACGGTTCAGGGTATGATTGCTTCTTTCCAAGTCATCGCCCTTGGAGGTGCTTCGCCAAAGCCCGCCGAGCTTGCGGAGGGTATTTCAACTGCTCTGTTCACAACACTTGTCGGGCTCGCTGTCGCGATTCCAGCGATCGCTGCCTACAACATCATTCGGAACCGTGTTTCTCGTTTGCTCCTCGAAGTTGGTGTCACAAGTGAGAACCTCATGAGCCGGTTCGAAGATGTCCAGCCGCAGGGGGCAAAGAACTAAATGAAGGTCAAGTCAAAGAAAGTCGACTTGGCTGAAGGTGACCTGACGCCAATGATCGACATGGTGTTTCAGCTGATTGCGTTCTT
>NZGD01000024.1 GCA_002690925.1 Rhodopirellula sp. | reverse complement strand
TTGCCAGACGGACTCAGGCAAACACGAAAGCCGTAGTCGCCGTTGATATTGAACGAGGGATCGTCCCCGCCGCGGAACGCCGACGAACATTCCTCGGCGATGTGGCTCCACGCGCCGCCACGGAGCACGCGGCAGAAGCTATAAGCAGCACCCGTGGGATGACCCGTGGGATCAATCACGCTACCACTCGGGTAATCTCCATACCAATCTTGGCACCACTCACAAACATTACCATGCATGTCGTATAGACCCCAAGCATTCGGTTGCTTACTACCCACCGGATGAGTCTTTTCACCAGCGTTCCTATCGTACCAACCGTACTGCTCAAACTCTGGTTCATCATCACCAAAATTATAGTTCGTCGTCGTCCCAGCACGACACGCATACTCCCACTCCGCTTCAGTGGGCAAACGATAAACATTCCCTGCTGCTTTCTCCGCCGGCAGCTCACTCAACTTGCGGCAAAACTCTATCGCATCTTTCCAACTTACTTTTTCAACAGGGTTAGCAGCACCTTTGTACTCACTCGGGTTAACACCCATTACCTGCTCGTACTGAGCCTGCGTCACTTCATGAACACCCATCTTGAATGGTTTTGTGAGCGTTACGTCGTGTGCGTCATCTCCGTCACCCATCGTGAACGTACCAGCGGGAATCAACTTGAACTTCATGCCAATGGAGTCGGCTGATTCGGGTAACTCCATGTCCTCAACGGGTGTGGGGTCGGATGTGGAGTTGCTGGCAACTGGTGGTGTAGGCTGCCCCCGATCACATCCGCAAACTACAACAACGACCAAACAAACAGCAGCAGATTTAAAAAGACTCACCCTCGCCCCAGTGGTTAAAGGTTTTCAGGCCAGCAACAAGCATAAAGCAAAACGCCGCCGCTCGTGTTTCAGTGTCTTGTCTGTCTGGCGAACAGTTTACCCCCATTGCCAAAGACTGGTGGTGTGGGCGGCTTGATTGTCCAGCTCGATGACGTCACTCGTTTCTGAATTTTTCGATGAGTGGTTGCAGATGTACAGAAATCGCGAGATACTCACACTTGCTCAGGCTTTCTGCCTGCTCGTCAGTGATGGAGGTCAGGGCACCCAAGCTAACGTTACGAACCCTACCAAGGCTTTCTGCCTGTGCGTCAGTGATAGAGGTGAGTCCGTTCAATTCAACCTCTGAAACCTTACTCAAGATCTCTGCCTGTGTGTCAGTGATGAAGGTTAGGCCGTTTAAGTAAAGATGCCGAACCTTACTCAGGCTTTCTGCCTGTGCGTCAGTGATCGAGGTGAGTCCGTTCAATTCAAGCTCTGAAACCTTACTCAAAATCTCTGCCTGTGTGTCAGTGATGAAGGTTAGGCCGTTTAAGTAAAGCTGCCGAACCTTACTCAGGCTCTCCGCCTGTGCGTCAGTGATCTTACCCGTGGCATTGATCTCCTCAACCTCGTTTCTGCGTTGAGCTTTATATTCGTCAATCTGATGTTTGATAGAGTTGGGGACGTAAATCGCCCATGTACCCCTACTCAGGATTTCTGCCTGCTTGTCGGTGATCGAGTTTAAACTCGGTAAGAAAAGCACGCCACCAACCCTAGTCAGGCTTTTTGCCTGTGCGTCCGTGATGGAGGTCAGGGCCCCCAAGCTAACGTTACGAACCCTACCAAGGCTTTCTGCCTGTGCGTCCGTGATGGAGGTCAGGGCCCCCAAACTAACATCACCAACCTTGCTCAGGCTTTCTGCTTGTGCGTCCGTGATGGAGGTTAGGCCGTTTAATTCAAGCTTGCCGACCCTACTGAGGCTTTCTGCCTGCTCGTCAGTGAAAGAACCCAATCTGTTTAGAATAAGGTTTGACCCATATTTCTCGTGGATTTTTCCAAGAATTTCTGCCTGTCTGTCAGTTATTGATGCGAGGTTGCTCAGGTGAAGTCCCTCGACGCCCCTCAGGCGTTCTATCTGTACATCAGTGATGGACGTCAGGCCGTTTAAGCTAAGATGCCGAACCTTGCTCAGGCCTACTGCCTGTGCGTCAGTGATCGACGTTAGGCCGTTTAAAGAAAGAGACAAAACCTTACCAAGGCTTTTAGCCTGTACATCAGTGATGGAGGCAAGTCCATTTAGGTGAAGATGTCCAACCTTGCTCAGGCTTTCAGACTGTTCATCCGTAATCGACGTTAAGCCATTAAGCGTTGCACTGTTTGCCAGCGAGGCTTCCTTAGTCAATATTTCCGCTTGGCGGTTTGTCATTACTCCTTTCTGATTCGCTGCATCATAGATTTCCTTTTTTGTCCCATGCAACATCTCTTCTAGCGATTTCTCACAACCCACAAAGAGCAGCAGCAAAAGAATTAAAGAACGCTTCATCTGATGTCCACGAATGAGGAACGCCTTGAAATGCCATTTAATGCCAACGAAAAACAAGATCCACACTGAGGGAATATCTTCGAGTGAAGGTCCATCGTATCTATGATAACTCATGCATGCGTCCAGAGTTGCACCGTGTGATGTTTCCTGCCAAACAGTTGTCCACCATTGCCAAAGACTGGTGGTGTGGGATTTAGTTACTTGCGATCTACTAACAACACCTGAATATCAGTGAAGCGGTCTGCGATGTAGCCAATGCAGGAGGCAAAACAGAGAACTGCGAATCCACCCACCGTTGCGGCTATTGCAAGATACACGGAGGTGTCATCCCACTCGCTGGCTGCAACGTCCAACCTGCCACGAATGCCATACTGACATGCGTCATCCATCCGTCTTACCAACGAGGGCGTCGTACCCTACGCAAAGATCAGTAAAACTCCAGCACGCATATCCTGAATAGCACGGATCATTCTCGGCAAAGGACTTGGGCATTTAACGAAAATGCGTTCGTACAGCACAGACCAGAAAAATACGGATCCCTGTTCCACTTCCCTTAACCCTGCGTTATTCCGAAGGTCTCATTGAGGTAAACTGTCACGCTCCCATGATCATGCGGTGGGTGACGATGCCAAAGAAACGGGCAAAACTGCTCAATCCAGCCAAACTCGATATGACTTATCACCGCACATCGCTCTTGCTGGCTCCCCTCTCCGTAATCAAGACGGGCAACAAGATAATCCGAAGCTCTGTACAGCATCCTTAGCCTCACTTCAAAGTCCTGTGCACCTTGCGCGTAGCCGGTGTTCCAAAAATTGAGATCAAGGATACCCTTACCTGTCTTCTTCGGAGCAACACGTGTCACGTAGATCGGGCAACAATAGGGTATACACCGCTCGCCGACATATCCGGGAATCATCTGCCATCCATACCAACCGTTGCTCGTTAAAGAGAACTCTGCCATGTATCACCTGCGGATGCTGAGTGGGTGAATAAATGCGCGAACAGTCACTCACTGGGACCGAAATCGTGATGACTATAGCGTTTTCACAGTGGCATCGAACATACCTCGACGGACAATAGGTGAGTACCTTCATTACTCAGTAATTTAAGGCAGTACGCCACCTAACTTCATGATTCACACAACTCGAACCCTAAAAACTACACTTCAAAATTGCTTTCGAGACAACCCGAACGCGCAAACTCAGACGCAGATATAACAAGCGTTGTCGAACTTCCATCTAGCTGCAGTCCGAACTGGACAGGAAAGTCGGTAGCAAGCGTGCATACTCACGAATTCTGTAGCCTAACCATGATCATACAGCATGAAACTCGCGAGAAAGACTGTATATCAGCGATGGATCGCCACCCTTGAGAGGCTGACACATGAGGTTTGGTTTGCGTGCTGTGTTTGCCTTCGTCCTCATCACAGCCTTGCTGATGTTTGGGGGGACGAAATACGTTCGTCCGGAGGACAATTACATTGAGATCGGGGTGTTCTTGACCGACTGGGACCTCGGCAAGACAAACGGCTTTGAACTCACATATCTGATAAAATGGCCCTTTCCAAACAAAGGGCAGAACAAACTGGGTGATTTCTATCGTGGAGTCAACCGTGTATCTATCAGCCCGAGGTCCTCAGCAATCTGGTTCAAAACACGCTTTAGGGATTGGGATCGAGATCAGGCGATGCAGCGGCTACGCGACGTTGTTGGTGCATTTCTTGATGCGGGCCCAAGCTGCGGATTGACTACTTTGAAATGCGAGAATTTATCCTCGACTTCGCCGATGACACTCGTATCAAGCAAAACCTAAGAGAACAAACTTCTGAGAGCCTCCCACTGTTGATGTCCACAAATCAGTAGGCGTTCAATGATTAAGTTTGGGCTCGGCAAACATGATTACATCGCGATTCTTTACTGTTTGAATTGGCATAAAACCCTCCGTTACTTTTTGTGTTTGTCGAACTGCCTGTGTACATCATGGTTCAGTCGCATCCAAACGTAGAGATGCCGTTTCCCGAACCCGTAGTTCACCTCAGAGAATAAGAGGTATCTCGCCATTTCAGCAGATCACACCGCGGAATCCGATACGTCAGAAAAGCAGCTCCGCCTTAAAACAACCTGGAGATGCGACACTCAGAATGCCTAGCCTAGCTTGATGGATCGTTCTTGCGTTTTCGTCGACGCCGACGAGGCGGCTTAATCTTGATCGTCGCTTTCTGCTTTCTCGCTTCTCGCCTCAATTGCTTTCTTGCATTGCGAGACAATTCCTTCGGTTGCCAATCCTCTGCCTCCGTTAGCACAAAGACATACAACATCAGTTGGGCCAATGGACCGAAGAGTACCAGCAAGGTCAGTGCCAGTTCTTCAGGCTGCTGGTATGTGTCGCCAGTTTCTGTAGCACTGCGGATTCCCTGTTCGGTATCCCGTAGCATCTGATATTTGGCACTCGACGAGATCCAGAGCAGGGTTGCCATTGTTGGAAGCCACCAAGCCGCCAGCAGAACAGCCATAAGGAGGTGTCGCTTGGCTTTTGGCAAGGATCGAAACCATTTAAGCATTTGGAATGAAGAACCTAGTCGTCGATGTTGAACAAAAGGAGTCTTTTGGGCAAGTATGTCACCTACTACGCATGACTGGCGATGAACAACCACGCTGCTTGCCGGCCTAATGTACCAGACTCAAAACTAAGACGATGCAAAACAGGTTTGTTCTATGGTAGGGCCACTTTCGATCCTTTCCCTTCATCTGCAAAGCTGCGCTGTAACACAAACATTTCATTTGCTTTACCCTTGCACACAAAACCACTCTGTGAGTGTCGAACTAATTGCTGGCCCGGAAAGCGACTAAGACCAGCCACAGTACCTCAGTATTCATGATTTCAAACGGACACAGGTTGTCTCATCACCGCATTGGAAACAGAACGCACGCAATGAAAACCGCTGGGGGCGGCTTCGTATGCGAGCAAGTTCTTCTTAACACAAGATTTTTCGCACGGCCCGAAACAAATGGTTTCTTCCTTCTAATTGCGGTTGGCGTCATGTTCATTACTTTTCCCCGTCTTGCACGGAGCTCAGCAATATCTCTTCAACCATAGCCCCACCCCGGATCTTCGCTTTGGACCTTTCTTCAGGTGTCAACCTGCTGGCGGCCTTGTCTCTGAGCGAAACAGCGTCTGTGTATTTGTCTGTGTTGATGTCTTTGTAAAAATAAGCTGCGATAGAAAGCCAGATGTAGGCCTCACTGTTGTCTTTTGGCACACCCTTGCCGTCCACATACATGCAACCTAAGAGCAACTGAGAGTCTGCATAACCCTGTCCAGCCGCCAAACGATGCCACTTAGCCGCTTCGAATGGGTCCGATGACACTCCGTCACCGCGATCGTACATCAAAGCCAAGTTGTACTGCGCAGATGCATCACCCTGCTCCGCGGATAATCGGTACCATTTCACTGCTTCAGCATAGTCCTGTGGTACGCCTTTACCTTGGTCGTACATGAAACCCAGCTTATTTTGAGCGTCTGAGTCTCCACTATCGGCTGCTTTTTTCGTTTCGTCGAAATCAAAACTAGTTGCCGAATCAGATGTTGAGATGGCCGTGGGCTGCGATCTCAGCATAAAAAACCCGACACAGCCGACAACGGCTAACGCTGCGACAACCCCGCCACTAATCAACGCCAACTTGAACGGCGTTACACCCGCGGAATGACTGTTCGTCCTTGCACGTGCCCCTACACCATGTTGATGCTGGGCAGCACCCAAAACTGATGTGGGCTGGGCTGGTGGAAGCCCAACGGCCGGCTGACCTGCCGCACTCGGCGGTCCGAGTGCCGTGAGATCAGCAAAAGGCGATGCACTATTCGACTCACTAGGCATCACTTGAGGGGCAACCGGGGCCTGTGGCATTTTCAACGCTAGTGACTTCCCACATGCAGGACACTTAATCTTGCCTGTGGTAAAACCTGTCGGCAACTGTAGGTTTGTACTACATCCCGGACAGATGACCGTACCTTTAGCTGACATGTAGACTCTACCCCTTGCTGTCCGCTGAAATTGTTTAAGCTCGGCTAGTCTAACACTATTCACACTACCTGCGGTAAAAAAAAACGTGAGGCCGACACTTCTCATTGGCCGCCCATGTCTGCCCCCCACTTCGCTCTCTATCACGAACGGCAGTGCATCCCTCGAAGACCAGCCAACCAACCACAACCGGTTGCTGGATCTGAAGCGGGAGCGTTGCACCGAACACCAATTGTTGCCGCGTTTCATCACTAAACTGAAATGCCGCTTCAATCCATTAGGACAAGAGTATCTTTCAACTCCTTCCCATCGTCGGATTGCTGTGGCATAGGGCCAGACAAGAATTCACCCGCCTCTTGGATCGCCTTACAGATCGCTTCCGTGACGTTGCCTCCCCGCAGGTCTTGGTCGGCCAAACGAGTCGTTATAGTGTCAACGGTAATGGCCAATTGACTTTGATGGAGTGGCTAGTTGCTGGAAAAGTGGTGGAAGTAGGTGAATCCTTACGTGATGTATTCAACAAAGTTAGGTAAGAATTCGCGGCGGCATTTGCATTTTAATCAGGCGCTGACTGTCGCCGCTTTTCTTTCTCACAATCGCAGGATCGTCGCAATTGAGCATAGCACTCCCGCTCACCCAGTCGAAGAAACTTGCGTCAACTGTCATGGAGCACAGCTCACCAACGCAACTTTACTGAACACTAATTCGTGACGGATAAAGCGTTTCCTTCAGTTCCTAAGAACCTGTAGTTCAGAATGCTGAACAAGCGCTTGGGGACCAAGTATCGCAACCAATCCCGTTGTCCAAATGGATACTTAAAAATCTCTGGGTAGACTGCATATTCGTTGGTGAGAAACAATATTCGTTGGTGAGAAACAGAACCGTTCTCATGTAACGAAACACTGAACTCCAATTCTCATCTCGGCGCATTTCTCGGAATCTCCTTCTGGTAAAATCTCCACTTGCACGCGTCAAGTTCTGTACGCCTCGCGGAATACCTCTGCCAGGAAAGAACACCCGGCGGATCAAATTTGTGCCAAATTTCACTCGTTAGAGCGTCGGACTCTTCCTTTCCCGCTGCTATCAATGCCGCTTTGGCTACGTCGCATGACGCTAGAGTGGTCAACCTTACGACTAACCAGCATGAGCCACCGGAACAATAATCATGAAGCTCATTTGTTATTGCAGTGCGCTCTACCTGCTAACGGCTTTCGAACCCTACCCAGCTTGGGGCCAAGATGGAGCGGCACCAACAGAGCCGCCAGAACAGGGACTAACAACCTCAAAAGCGCAAGGCGCTGATGCAACTATCATTTCTGCTAAAGCAAGATTTCCTGTCTCTACTGCGCAGACTCAGGGAGTGAACCCAGCGGCTTTGGAACGTCTCAGCGAGCTCGTCAACGGTTTTGTCGAAGCGGATGAGATTGTGGGGGCCGAACTGCTGGTCATCAAGAATCGACACACCATCCTGCATGAGGTCTTCGGAACAGACAATCGAGCTGAAAACCAGGCAATGCGAAGAGATACCATTTTCAGCATTCGTTCGATGACCAAGCCGTTGACCGGCGCGATCGCACAAATACTTATTGATGAGCGTATCTTGCAGCTGCCGGACAAGGTGGCAAAGTACATCCCGGCTTTCGACAATGACGCATCACGAGGAATCACGCTTGAACACCTATTAACACATCGCAGTGGCCTTCCGATGCGCTCTCCGGGGCCGCTGTGGTCGAACTACGCAAGCTACAACAATGTCAGTGAACTTGCCGATTACTGGGGCAGTTATGGTCCTAGACTCTTCAAACCAGGCGAACAATATCACTATGCCGACGCAAACGTCGATACCCTGGCGGCGGTGATTCAACAGGTCGCAGGACAACCAACCGAGCGTTTGATCCAACGCCGATTACTCAAGCCGCTCGGAATGTACGATACCATTCCTTTGTTGAAGCAAAGTGACGAACGCGTGAAACGCGTCGCAACGAAGTACGCAGGAGGGCGGGGCGTTTGGCGACCGTTTTGGAAATGGAATGGAACAC
>NZGD01000023.1 GCA_002690925.1 Rhodopirellula sp. | reverse complement strand
CTTCTTACTGGGTTTGCTGGGATCACCAAACAAACCACCCGCGGATACTTGGTCTTCACCACTCACAAGTGAGGGCAGAAAAGGCAAGGTAAGGACCGCGCTTTTTGCCTTGAGAAATTTCCTTCTCGTGAAATTCATGATTCCCTCAACTCAATGTCAAAAACACGGCAAACCTCAAGCGGCTCGTGCTGAAAACCGAAACCAGCCTTGTTTGGTAACGAATCAATTCGCTATTCGCTGGGACAACATTTTACGCCATACGTGTTACCAGAAACGGCATTATTTTACCCGATAGATCGGGCTCTGCCACAACAGAAGAGTTGATTCCCCGCTTCGGCACCCAAGAAATTCACTGCCGACGCACTGGCCTCACATTCAAGTCTTCGGAATGGGCGTAGGACTTACGACAAAAACGCGTCAAGCATGGTAACCAACGTGCATCTGCACTTAATCACATGTAAGCAAAACCCAGTGACAAACAGCACCATAGAATTGTCATTTATGGATCACTTTAGAGCTCAATGCAGGCCCAAACACCCACGGTTTGACTTCGTTCCCGTACTCATACTGGTATTTAATTATACTTTCTTCCACTTCTGGATCAGACGCTGAAATCGGGCACCCGGTGTCACGATTTGGCAAAATATACCCTGCGATCTAACGTCGTTCGCTGGACAACTGTTGCGGTTAACGTGACCCACGACTCAGCCGATCATGCACTTCCATGAACCCAGGAAACTTTGCGATGAACAGATCTTATTTCTGGATATTTCTGCTGATTCACCTGGCAGGGAAACATTCAGCAGGTGCGCACAACACCTATTTTCTTCCCGGTGATGCCTTCTTTCACACCGTACTCACCGAGGAAACCCTCAACCGCATCGAGGAAGAGAAAAATCCGATTTTCAACTATAGCCGACCCGAGTTCTTGGACAATTCACTTTGTGGATATGCCGGTTTTTCAAAACTCGAGTTTCGCAACATGCCTATAGAGTTAAAGCAACGACTCCGGCAAGTTTATGACGAACTCCGAGAAGACGTTCCCAAACGCATCGAGATCAGAGACGAGATCATTTACAAGCAAGGTGAGTTTGGCGACATCGCTGTCAAAACAGGCAATCAGCTCACACGGGAAGTCAATGGTTTCAGTGTTTTTGTCGTCAATGACACGTTTCTTTCTACACGGTTCGTCCTCGGACTCAAATACAACGAGGATTGGGGCGAGCAAGTGACTGCATTTGGGCATGATCGCAACCATGTACATCTTGAATCATTCATTCAGACTCCTGAAGCGATTGCCGAGGACTGGCGAGACAGCAAACTCGTCGCGCCACTTTCAACTGAATGCCCAGTCGTCAGCAACAAGAACATCAGTGTACCAGTGCTTGCTTCACCAAGTTGCAAGTTCATGGTTCTGAAACATCCCGATGTCCAAGAACTCGCGGATGCGGATAAAAACAATTCCATGTATGAAATTTCAACAGCAGGCGTAACTCGCTATATCAAGAAAGGGAAACACTGGGTTCGCCAAAAGCCTCGACGCCTAAGATGAGGCCAACAACTCAGGCAGTGGGCCCGTCTGATCCTTCTCTTTTCCGATCGCAAAATCGGGCTGACCGAAATGATCCACTGGCGCATCAGCGACATGGCATAGTGTCGTTAACCAATTACCAATCGTGTGATGGTGATCTGCTTTTCCATACGCCGGATAAGCGAGATAACGCCCCTTCGATTTAAGCCGTCCCCCCATATTTCCAACCACCACCATCGGCCATTCAGTCGCGGTTGAATGGTGTTTATCAGAGTTATCGCTCACATAAACGATTACAGTATTGTCAAGCATCGTGCCATCCTCCTCCGGAACAGCATCAAGCTTGCGTGCGACTTCTGAAATCAGATTGAAGTGGAATTTACGAATCAAGTTGCGACATTCCTGTGATGACATGCTTCCACTGCTCGCACCATGTCCAACGGAATGCACCTTGGGTGTAATGCCCAAGCCCTGATACGAAGAATTTAAATCACACGTGTGGATCGTCACCACGTTGGTGATACCTGTGATCAGCGCTGAGGTGGCCATGTCAAAATGAGCCTCCAAATGATCTGTGCTGAACTTCGACGTGTACTTGTCACTTACCTCAGGCGCATGCCGCTTCAAAACGCCCTGCATCCCTACCAACTTGAGCCTTCGGTCACGCAATGCTTCAAAGCCACCAAGATAGTGATCCAGTTTTTCTCGCCCCTGCTGCGGCAGTTGCTTCTGCAGTTTGCGAATGTCCGCTGACATCGTGTCCAACACATTTCCGGTTCGCAAATAATTTCGCTTGATGTCTCCGCCTGCAGCAATACTGCCATACAGATTCTGAAAAGCCAATTCCGGATTGCACTGGAAAGGTAGCTGTCGATTTTTACCCAAGGCGCTGATTGACGGGTACGCAGTGCCCTGACTTCCGTCACCCATTTTCAATCCCACATGATTAAAAACCGAAGGCAGTTGCTGAGAAAGGTATCCATCGATCGTTGCATCCGCTGGTTGGCTATGTGCACCAGCCTTGTAGGCTCCCAGAGCACCATAGTGCGATGAGTGCCCCGGATTGCACATCCGCCCGCTGAGCCCCTGCAAGATTGTCAACCGATTTCGAAAGGGCTCCAAAGACTCCATTCCCTCAGCCAGTTTCCGATCGGCGAGCGATTGATCAACGATACGGTCACCACCATGCTGAAGCCCCTCTGGATTGATAAATTCTGCCTGCAATCCACTCGACTTCACAACAAACAAAAACCTCTTTGGCTTTTGGTCTTTTTGAACGACTTCCTCACTAAGTGCATAGCGATTCAAGAATGGAACAAGAGCAAGGCCACTCGCCCCGAGAGTTACGCTTTGAAGAATGCTTCTGCGGGATTTCATACTTCGGACCAATGTTGATTTCTCTTTGAATGACTACTTAAAGATAACGCAACCGGGCAACTTCCGCTGCAACTGTTCAATTCCAGCCGAGCTCAAGTGGGGACAATTTTCAAGCGCAAGGTACGTAAGTGACGAAAGTGACTCCAAGCACAGAAGCCCATCGTCCGTGATCCTCCGGCAGCCGGACAAGGTCAACTCTTCCAATTGCTTCATCCCCGTCAGTGACTGCAATCCTTTGTCCGTGATTTGACTACAGTTATCGAGATACAGGTAACGCATCTGGAGGTGATTTTGCAAATGAGACAAACCAGAGTCGTTGATCTGAGCACAGTCAGCCAAATTTAGCCGTATCAACGCAGCTACATTTTCGAAAGCGCAAAGTCCTTCACCAGTGATCTGCGAACAATGCCAGAGATCGATGTCACGAAGCATTTTCAATGCAGACAAATAGCTCAAACCACGGTCAGAGAAGTGGTCATTATCTGACACGTTCAGCTTCACGATGCCCGTATTCTCAGCAAGAGCTTCAAGACTCTTGTCTGACAAGGCCCGAATGGAACCAAGGTTTAAAGATTCAAGATTTGGCAGGTTTTGTAACGATGCAATCCCCACGTCAGTCAGTACGAGGCACTGAAACAGGTTCAATGACCTCAATGCCTGTTTTTTCGGCAACCTCAACAATGTCTCGTCTGACAGCCGCTTGGATTCATGCAAGTCGAGGTCACGAATGCCGCCAGGCAACTGCAATGTCTTGCCCTCGTGCCACCAACAAAATGCGAGGCTCAGTGTTCGCAACTTTTTTAGTTTGCTGAAAACAGCGTTGAATCCATCATCCGTAATCCGATGGAGTCCATACATATCAAGACTTCGCAAATCAGTAAGCCGTGCCAGGTGCCTTACCCCTTGATCGGTAATAGTATCTTGGCCATCCAGATCAAGCGATTGCAAGGACAGCAAGTCCTTGATCTGTTTCATGCCATCGTCTCCGAACTGACCACGATTACATGACAAATCCAAATGCACCAGTCCACGCAATTCATTCAAACCTTTACCGCGAAAAGAGCTATTCCGTGCAAGGCTCAGCGATGCAAGAAGAGGAAGCTCAGCTAGCGGTGCCACATCATTCGCCCACCCGACTTGCTCAGCAGAGAATTGCTCAAGGGACTTCATCTGTCGCAAAGTATCAAACACATTGGGGGTCAACCGTCGACAGGAAGACAAGTTCAAGGATTTCAACTGAGAGAGCGTCAACAGATGCGCAACTCCACTGTCGGTGAGATTGCCACAACCGGTCAGATCCAAGCTCGTCAGCCCACTGATCGCGGCGACCTGCTTCAAATCATCATCACGAACGTTCGTCCTATTTTCCTGCAACCAGGACTGCACCGTGTCCAACGTCAATTCTTCGGCACGAGCAAAACCAGACACACACACAGCACCAACCAGCAAGAGTAGTGCCAGATGTTTCAACAGTGAACGGTCGTAGCGAGGCAGTGGTGACATCACTTTCGATACAAAAACGAATCTGAGGTTAAAAGAGCGACAAGCGTTTCTTTAAAACTTCCGCCACTCTCGACATAGGCCATGTCCATTGCAATGAGAGTTTTTGAATCGCGCAACGACTCATTTCGCCCCATCCAGAACCGGAACATGTGCCGCAAGAAGGACTGCCTTACCTTGGGTGCCTTGGCCAGAGCTTCCATCATCTCTCGTACATTTGACACTTCGCCGCTGAACTGGTCGCCACCGTTGAAATGAACTGCTCCGCTGGTATCAACTGGCTTTCCCTTTTCCAATTCACGGAACCTTCCCACGTGGTTATACGCCTCGAACGGCATGCCCAGGGGGTTCATTTTGCGATGGCATCGCCAGCAATATTCGTTGCGAACGACGCTGAAACGTTCACGCAGCGTCTTGCTTTCATCATCAGGAATTTGAGCATCAACAGTAACCGGAACATCGATGACTGCCCCAGCCAACAACTTTTCGCGTATCCACTTTCCACGCCGAACCGGATCATTGTCAAAGTTTCCACTGTGCGCGACCAACCAACTCGGTTGCGTGAGAATGCCACAACGTTGTTCGGTGGGAGCAGTGATCGCTACCTTGCCATTCGTCTGGTACTCAAATGGATCCAAGTTGTAGCTCTGGGAGTCATGTTTAGCGACATATTTATCACGACCACCTGCGCGTTTGATCTGATCTTCTGGGTTCGTGCCATTCCAATAGCTGACAAATACTTTGTTGGTCGTTAATAGTTGCTGCAGCACATCGGTATCTTCTTGAAGGATATGCAGAATCAAGGCATCCGTATCGTACATCAGCCTGACAGGTGTATGACTGTGATAATGCTGAAATTCATCCTGCCCTGCAAACTTTTCAACATCCTTGAATACCGTTTGTGCTTTGTGGTAACCAAAGAACTCACGAAAGAACTGCAAGATTCTTGCGTTAGTAACCGAGTCGATATCCGAGTTGTGATTTGGATTCAAATTGCGTGACCGGGCCCCCAGAATTTCCCTGATGACTTTTTCTACATCTTCACGCGTATGCAGTTGGCCTGCATTCATTCGCTCAACAAGCCAGCCATGCTTTGCATGTCGCCGCACCTGCTCCTGAGTGAGTGCATTTTTCACCAAGGGATCACTATTTTTAGTGTACTTTTCGATAGTTTCAAATTCACTGACACCAAAAGCAGGCGTGTTGTGAAACGCGTAATGAATCGCCCCCACCAATTCATGTGGCGACAAGAAACGCCTTCCATCTTCATCAGGCTCGGTCAGACCTGTTTCCATTCGATAGACAAATTCGGGAGAGATGGCGATGTAGATCAGCATCGCCTGCAATGCAGTGGTGTTACCCAATTCTGCATTCTTCTGAAACACCTTATGCCAGTAGTGTTCCACATCCTGCGGGCCAGGTTTGCGACGCAAAAACAGATTGAAGGCTACCTGCAAAGCGTCCCGAAAGTCAGCCTCACTGACCTCCTTCTCAGTCTCCATGATGCGATGAAACGCAACGGGTATCCTGCCTCGTCTTTCATGGCTGATCGTTTCAACGCCTCCCACAAAACTGCCATGATTGTTCCCGTGCCGACTATCTTTATTCTTGACCTCGGTGACAACCGTGACCGGTAATCCCAGCGTCAAAATTTCTGCCATCGACTCTGCATTGGTGAGCAAAGCTTCCAACGATGCCTGATCGGCCATGATTGATGCATAATCAGTGATTCCTGAAGCCCGATGCACATATTCGAAGAACGGATTGGCAAATTTTTCGTTTGCAAAGTAACGTTTCGAAATAGCCTTACCTTTGTGAGGTCCATGCTGAACCCGATGACGTGCGGTCGCCTGATTGCCACCCCCAATTTTGACAGAAATCCAATGCTGTTGACCGTAATGCGGCCCCCACATTTTCTTGTAAATCCCTGGACGCTGCCTCCACAACCGTGCGGAAGTGTAAGGTTTCTCTTTCACCTCACCGCTGAATAAAGTGTCGTGATCGAGCAGGTTTCCATATTCTGGTAAAAGCATCTTGTCCGCCAGACCAAACCCATGCCCGTGCGTTTGTAGCTGGGACTCAACAGCCTCGACGAATCGTTTTCGCTCGACTGCATCAGCCGCATCATTTCCGTCGGGTGGCATTTCCCGGAACAATACCTGCTCCTCGATTTGCCTCCATTGTGCGGCGACGTTGGGGTCGTCCCATTGTTGCGACAACGTATCAAACCTGAGCCCACTTTCTTGAGTTTCCGGACCATGACAATCCGAGCACCATTTACCTAGAAACTGCGACAACCCCTCTTCGGAGACATGCAACGAGTCATCCACTGGCTCGGCAGCGAGTGCCGCGTACGGCCCTGACAATGCAAAGGCAGCGACCCACAGCACAACGCACAGCATAGGGGGCGTGTGACCGTGACAGATTTTTGCATTGGGAATAGGCAGGTAAAGACGCATCATGACTTTCAGGATGATCCGTCAAGGGTCATCTCAATGAGGTGGGCGAATCAGCAGGAGAGTACAACATCTTAATCGACTGGCAGGCGACTTTTACAGACAGACTGACCACAAATAGCCAACCAGAGGCCACTAGCGGTATTCCGCCGGCTTTTTTGGCTCTACACCCAACTTCTCGTAATTGAAACCACTTGCGAGCGGTTTGTATTCGTCGACGTAATCAACACTACTCTGTGGATCGATCTGTTTTTCCATCCCCAGCCCCCAATACACCGCATTGGCAGTCAGTCTGCGCAGTCCAGCACTCTGATAATCCTTGGCACTTCCCATCGTGACATGAAAAACCCGGGCTTTGTTTCCTGCGTTCCCGGTCCACGACTTGGTCCATGCAACGGGCAAAGGAATCTTCTTGGCATTCACTTTATCGTCAGCGTTCCGCCCCATTAGTGGTTGCCCTTCAAGCAACGCGGTGCAATCGTCCCCAAGCGTCTTACCCTCGGGATAGGTTCGATAGACGTCGGAAGGTCCCCACACATCCTCAACACCAACCAGAATCGGGTGATCCTTGTTTTCCTCGATGATCAAGCCACGCGTCGAATCGGCATGCCAGTTTCCGTGATGTCCTCGGAAGGCTCCCCCCAAAACATCATCTCCGAAGCGAACCTTGCGACCAGCCACCTCATACGGAAAATTTTCAAGGAAGCCGTGGTTTGCTGTGCGGATTCCGATCAGCGGTTTTCCTGATTCAAGATAGTCAATCACATGCTTGATCTGGCCATCGGACAACGTCAGCAATCGGCTGAACAGGATCAAGAGATCAGCTTTCTGCAAATGCTCCAATCCCGGAATCCGGTGCTGTACTGTTTTGTCTTCCCAACGAATTTTTTGCGTGGGATCAACTTCGTTTTTGTCATTCACAGCAAACAAAACAGTGCAATCAAACCCATGTCGCTTGGAAAGGATTTTGGCCAACATCGGCATTGACTGCTCGCTTCGGTATTCCTGCTCTGCAGCTATCAACACCACATGCTTGCCTTTTCCCGGGCCGATGCCGCCAGGATAAGTCAACCAGAGCGGACTCTCAGGAACAGGATGTGCTGTAAGCTGATCCGAATATTTTACCGCGAGTCTGCCCCAAAAATCATGCCAATACTCATCGTAGTAATCGAGTGCAGCATTTTCGATATGAACAGGATCAATCACCACCGGCGACTTGGAAGGATCAAAGTCCTTCAAGTGGCCTTCCCCGGCGCGTTCACGTGGCGAAATGAACCGCCACTGATCTTCACCCAGCACTTCATGGCACAGCTGTGCGAGGGGTGGATCATAAGCCTTTAGCTGCTCACGTGTCTTGATGTGATTGTGATCGTGATCCATGGTCCGATTGGTGTCGTACCAACATTGAAATCCCTCGGCCCAATACTCTGCCCGATTCTTGGATGCATAACAATCCTTGGGACCACCGAAAATGATCAACACTTTGTCATCGGCAGTCACCGTTGAGCTTGCAGTGACCGGCTCTCCATTGACCAGAATGTCTCCCCCTTGAAGACAGCACTTGATCAAGACGGGTGATTGGCCAGGAAAGGCTTTGACAAGTGCGTCGAACAGACTGACGGGAGTTGCGCTTTTCACCCTGCGGAATCGCTGAGCAGCACGCCCATCCTTCCAGATGTTATTTTTCTTTGCGAGTTCAAAGCACTCAGTCAAACGATCCTGCAAGGTCGCGTCAAACCCAGCTCCATGAACCACATGACCAAACTCGTGGATCAGGATACTCTCCAATTGCATCCCACCTTCAAATTCCAGAACATCTTCTTCGGCAAAAACAACCGTTGAGCGATTGTTCTTTCTGGTCAGGAAACCCCGGCTTCGCCAATTATAAAAATCAAGTTCCTTGCCGGTCTTATTGGACTTGAACTGTGGCAACTGAGAGGTCAGTTCATCGTGCCCGATAAGAATGCAAAGCACTTTTTTGTCTCGGATCCGCTGCGCGATCACCGGACTGATGCGTTGCATGATCATGCCAAATTGATAGGCAGCTTCAAGATGCGCGAGGTCTGACACCTTCGACGACGTCGCAATCAAAATACCCTCTGCTTCAGTCACTTTCGAATAAAAGCCAGTATCAAGGTCGTACTCAGTTGCCTGAGCCTCCGTGATTGGTCCCACAAGGTATTCAGCATTCGCCACCGTTGCGTGCAGGGACAACCCTGCAATTGCAAAAATCGGAAGAAGGGCCAGGTCCAGCAGGCACAAACGCATGGTTTTCTCGGGATGAAGGCTGGGTCAAATCGGTACAATCAGTCTTCTCATTCTACAAAGTGTCGACTGACGGCAGTAATCATATGCTTGAAATTCTGGCTAGAAAGGCGTGCACGGCCACTCTTTACACAAGATTGGCACGAAACCAAGAAGACGGCGACCACCATTCAATTCCGCTCACCAGATGTGCTGTGCTCAACCCCCATGCATCGTATTCAACCGCAAATGGACGCAAAGTGCTGAGCCATGATTGCAAGCGCCCCAATGAAGCCTGCATAATCTGTCAGACCTCAGCCACACAGGCCGCGCGCCTGAGGCAACGCGTAAACGAGCCCTATGCGTTTCAGGCCTAGTACAACAGCATCGTGTTGCGACACGAATGACTGCAAATAACACCATCACTTCGCACAAAACGAGCCATCACAATGTCGATACAGTTTCCTTGCACCGAGTGCGAAAACACGCTGGAAGTCCCAGATGGTAGCGAGGGTCAACAAGCGAGATGCCCTGCATGTTCGGCACTCGTAAATGTGCCTGATACTCAAACACATAATGCTGAGCGGTCAACGGAAACGCATGACTTCATGAACCCGTACGCATCTACCTCAGCGTTAGATCCTCAGGGCACTTCTTCATTTGAACCCGTGGGGGAAATCACGGTTCAACAAATCGATATTGGCTGGACCCTGAAAGCAACTTGGGAGTTATTCAAGGTTCACTTTGGCATCCTGATCGGTATCTTCATGATCATGGTGGCGGCCGGTTTCCTTACATCAATGGGGCTCTTGATCCTCCGATTCGCTGTGCTGGCAATCAATGGGGAATTAAACCAACCCGACGCGCTAACCCCGATAATGATTGGTTTTTCCGTCTTTGAAAATATAACGAGCCAACTAGTGAATCTCTGGTTCACAATCGCGTCAATCAGGATCATGCTGCAGATTGCAAGGAACCAACCAGCCGACCTTGCACTTCTGCTGCAATCTGCCCCCTTTATGATTCGGACCTTCCTTGCGACCTTGCTGTTCGGCATCATATTCTTCGTGGGACTAATACTATTCATCGTTCCAGGCATTTACTTCATGCTGACGTACTGGAACTACACCTACTTCATTGTGGATCGCAACTGTGGCGTCTTGGAAGCATTTCGTTTAGCCAAGACCCATGCAAGTGGAAACCGCCTCTCCATATTTGTCACCGGGCTAATCTTCATAGGCTTGGGCATCCTCGGTGTCTTAGCACTCTGCCTGGGTTGGATCGCAACAACCCCTTTCTGTATGCTTCTGCTTGTGATCACTTACTTAACCATGACGGGACAACCATTTGTTCAACCCCGCGTTGTAGGGAACATGCAGGCATAAGGTTTGCGAACATGAGATCAGCGAGGTACAGCTCCTGTGATCGATTCACGCAAGACGATTCATCACAGGTGATGTAAATTCAAGACTCACCGCAGAGATTCCTCCAGAGATTTAAGTCTGAGCCCCAAGCTCTACAAACTCAGAAACGAAAGAATCTGCCATCAATCCCTGAATGAATATGCATGAACGATTCACTTGAAATCAAAACGCACATTCACGGCGGCATCGAGTGATAACTTCGGACCAACGGGAGTCAGTGCGCCCGTTTTCTGGTCGATGGCCAGAGCAACCACATTGCCTGTCTTCTGGTTCCCCACCACGAGCCATTCACCATCATTCGTGATTCCAAAACCTCTGGGAATTTCGCCACCACTAGACGTGTTTCCAAGTGAACGTAACGTTTTGGAAGCCACATCGATCGCGAAAGCCGCAATGGAGTTGTGTCCGCGATTCGACACGAACAAAAACTCACCTGAAGGGTGAACCAAACACTCTGCAGTGCTATTTCCCTTTCCCTGAGCCGACTCGGGAATCGTATCTGATACTTCCCCAAGTGTTAATGTTCGCTGCTCACGATCATAGTGCAACAGAGCCACTTGCGATGTCAATTCAAGGTTTGAAAAAGCCAATTCAAAGTCGGGATGAAAACTGAAATGCCTGGGACCTCCACCTGCCGGCAGTTGTAGAAACGCCTGCTTCGAAGGCTTCATTGTCCCTGCTGCCGGGTCAACGTCGTAGAGCAGGATCTGATCCTTACCTAAATCAGCCACGAATGCCTGAGTTCCATCTTGATTGAAGTTGATGGAATGTGCGTGGGGTGCCTCTTGCCTACCTGCATTGACACCACTATGTCCAACATGCTGAATGAAAGAACCAGCTTTCCCAAGTGAGCCGTCTTCCAAAACCGGAAACAGGATACAACTGCCACCGGTGTAATTGGCAACGCCCACGCAACGCCCAGTCGGATCAACGGTCACATGACACGCGGCGCCACCCCGCGTCGAACGCTCGTTCAGCTTTGTCAACGTCCCATCTGCACCAATGGAATACGCAACTATCCCAGTGGAATCGGGACCACTCGCACCGATCTCAGACACTGCATAAAGCAGTGGCCGATTCGGATGCATGGCAACAAAAGATGCATTCTCTAACTCCGCCAGCAGAACTGGTTTTCCCTGAAGACCGGCGCTATCCAGGGCAATTGCATAAATCCCACGACTGCTGGAATCACCTTGCGTGTAAGTTCCAACATAGGCAGTTGCCTGGTTTGAACTGGTAGGCTCAGCAGCAGTTTGAGCCAAAGCGTGTACTGATATCGTTAACAAGAAAGCAAAGACGAAGGATTTCATGGCAAACTCAGAGTGTAAAATGTACTTGTATGCAATAACAACACCTTAACGCATTGTTTCCGTGCCTGCTGTCGGATCACCGCTTTAACCTAGTGAGTCATTACCTGCTTGGAATGGTTTTCCAGTATCCAATCTCCATCTGATTCCTACATGAGACTTCTGCTGCTATTAAAATTTAGAGCCTAAGAACACGGATTGGAAATCGTCCCTTGGGGGACGCAGCCCCCAGCACCGTGCAACTTTATTTTCTTCTGAAGTTTTGGTGATTTGTGATGAACACATGCAACAAGTCTCTGACTCGCCGATTCCTGAATGAATCGTTTCTGAGCGAATCATTGATGCTCGGGATAGCACTCTTTGCGTTATCAACCCGCACCACACAAGCGCAGCAACCTGTCGAGGAACCGCGGTTGCCACCGCCTGCAATGATGATTCTCGAGGACGAGCGTTCCACACCATTGCAGATCTCCGAGGTAAATACTCAAGTCCGCATCAGGGGGCAGATTGCTGAAACCCGGATGACACTGACTTTCTTAAACCCGCAATCACGCAATCTGGCTGGCGATTTGTTCTTTCCGCTTCCCGAGGGAGCAACCATCAGTGGATACGCGTTGGACATCGAGGGTCAAATGGTCGACGGCGTGGTAGTTCCCAAGGACAAAGCACGCCGAATATTCGAAATTGAAACACGCAAGGGAATCGACCCTGGACTGGTTGAATGGGTCAAAGGCAACAACTTCAAAACTCGCGTCTTCCCGATCCCCCCCAACGGCACACGAACCGTGATGGTTCGATATGTCACACCACTGATTCGCGACAGCAAGTCACAAAAACATCAATTACCGCTCAACTTTCGGGACAAAGTGGGAAAGTTCAATCTCAAAATTGAAGTCATCAAACCGCGCGCTCGCCCCAAAGTACAAACAGGAAAAAATCCCAAATTCAGCTTTGATAAATTGGGAGACAACTTTGTTGCCAAAACCACACTGAAAAACCAGTCGATCACAACTGACGTGGTGATTGCTATTCCCGAGGTTCACGGTGACGCCATTCAAGTTGATCGCGATCACGAACAGACCGTCTACTTTTCAACCCGCCTTTCAAAACGGAAAGAGAACCGCGTTGAACAAAGCCAGGCACCGAAGCGGGTTGCATTGTACTGGGATGCTAGCGGATCGATGGGGCGAGTCGACCGGTCTGCTGAAATTTCTGTCATCAAACAGTATTGCAAACGGATTGAAAACGTCAGCATCGAGCTTGTCTTATTTCGCAACCAGATGCAAGACGTCACAAGATTTGAAATCAAAGCGGGAAGAGCCTCCAAGCTGATCTCCACACTCCAAGAGGTCGACTACGACGGCGGGACACAAATAGGTGCTCTACAACCACTCACAAGTGAACCTGATCTGTACATTCTTTGCAGCGATGGACTTTCAAACTTCGGAAAAGAGACTCCGCGGTCTTTCGAGTCTCCTGTTTATGCGATTGGCAGCAGCACAAACACCAACCATGACTTTCTGAGGTTTTTATCGCAACGCAGTGGTGGTGCCTATTTCAACATGAAGACCACAGAAATCCGCAAGATTGTGAACTCCATTGGGCAGGCACCGTTCTCCTACCTTAAAACGGAAATCATCTCTGGCGATATCGATGGGATCTATCCTTCGCTTCCACAGCCGATCTCAGGAAATTTCCTATTGGCAGGGCGCCTGCATTCACCAGAAGCGACCATCCGTGTTCATTATGGCATCCCAGGCGGAGCGAGTTCCCATGAGGATTTTGTGATCCGGGCTGCAGAGGCATCAGACAGCAACCTACTGAGGATCATGTGGGCTCAAAATCAGATCAACGAACTCATGATGGCACCCCAACGGAACGAAGATGCATTGATCGCAGTCGGCAGACAGCACGGGCTTGTCACCCCGGGTACATCCCTCATGGTACTGGAGAACCTTGATCAATATCTGGAATACCAAACCCCCCCGCCAGTAACGCTTCCTGTTCTCCGCAACGAGTACATCGCCCGTATCGAGGAACAACAGAAGCGAGAGTCCGATTACAGAAAAGACAAAATCACCCAAGTCCTTGCGATGTGGAACGAACGCGTCACATGGTGGAAACGTGATTTCAAATACCCGGCAAACCTGCGAGTAAAGTCACAACAAGGTGAATATGAAGTCAGCGGCATGGCCGGAGGACTGGGTGGTTTCAGTGGCGTTCCTCCGACAAATGCCAACTTGGACGCAGCTGTAGAAGACAACGCCGCTGGAGCACCAAATCGGGGTGAAGAAGATGCTTTAGCAATGAAAACCGAAGAGGCACTAGGCGAAGGGCTAGAGGACATCGAACAGGACGCACAACAGGCAGACAAAAAAGACGCGTCACATGCCGACTCGCCACATATAAATGTCAAACCATGGAATCCCGACACGCCTTATCTCAAGATCCTTGCAAATGCACCCAAGGACCAACGATACCGCACCTATCTGTGGCAACGCTCGAAGTATTCGGAATCACCGGCATTCTTCTTGGATTGTTCCAATTTCTTTCAACAATGCGGACAACCAAAGACTGCCCTACAGGTGCTGTCAAACATCGTCGAGCTCGAGATTGAGAACCCGGCGCTCTACCGAGTAGCCGCACATCGATTGGCCCAAACGGGCGAGCTTGAATTAGCAAGCATGCTGTTTGAATCCATCCTCAAGATGCGGCCAGAAGAGCCACAATCCTATCGTGATCTCGCGTTGGTACTGGACCAACTAGATGACTTTGAGGGAGCCAGTGAATTGCTCAATCGGGTCGTGCTTGGGAACTGGGATCGTTTTGAGGAGATTGAGGTCATCGCGTTGATGGAATTGAATCGTGTGCTGGCTCGCGCAAAGCGAGCAGGTGTTACCATTCCTACGGTGGATCGCCGCCTGATCAAATTACTTGACGTCGATGTGCGAATCATTCTGACCTGGGATGCCGACATGACGGACATGGATCTTTGGATTACAGAACCATCTGGCGAACAGGCCAACTACAACAACAATCGGACCCAAATCGGCGGACTGGTATCTCGCGACTTCACACAGGGCTACGGACCTGAAGAATACCTTCTGAAAAAGTCAATGAAGGGAAATTACGCGATCGACGTGGATTACTTCAGTGAGAGCACACCTTCCATTCTGGGGCCAGTGACCCTGCAAGTTGAAGTCTTTACCAACTACGGTCGGTCCAACGAAGAGAAGAAAACGTTGACGGTGCGGCTTGGGGAAAGCAAAGATCGTCTGAGGGTCGGCAAGGTAACATTTTAGGTTTTGCAAACGTTGCACACGACTCACAACCCATTCGCGCATCGTGCTGTAGCCCCCGCATCGCCAGGTTTGTCAGAACAGTTCTATCGCTATACTGAGCCGGAAATCCTTCCGAACAGTCATTGGAACCAAAATGAATCATCACCTTCGTGTTGCCTTATGGATGGTAGCGGTGCAAGCACTTGCCGGTCACTCGCTTGTGGCTCAAACACCAACTACTGTGGTAGACCGCGACACCCCCTTGGAGCATCTTTCGTCGGACTTTGTGATGGCCGACGGACCATGCTGGGACGGATGGTCACTGATCGTTCCTGATGTCAAAGGGGAAAAGGTTCTCAGATACAACCCGAAGAAGAAAACTTTGCAAACGCTGGTTTCCAATTCCGGTCGCCTCAGCGCGTCATTTTTCAATCACGGACGGCTGTATATAAGTGACAACGGTCAAGGCAAACTGTGCTTCATCGACGGACGCAAGAAGGAAACGATCGCTGATTTCGCCCAACTGAAAACCGAAGAAGAAAAGCGGGACTACCGCCCCAATGATCTTGTGGTTGACCAACGAGGCGGTGTTTACGTTACTTTCACACCCCAAGGAAAAGTAATTTATGTGACACCAGACGGCGAGTTGAAAGTTGCAGTCCAGAGTGTCCCCACACCCAATGGTTTGATTCTCTCACCAGATGGCAAGACCCTTTATGTTTCATCGGTTGCATCAAAAAAAATCTGGGCTTTTCAGATCAAGCAGGCTGGTCAACTTTCAGAAGCACGTCAAATTGCTGCCATGGACGATGGTCCAGAGCGAGGAGCCGATGGCATGGCGATGGATCGTGCTGGCAATGTCTACTGCGCTGGGCCCAGTGGCATCTGGATCTGGTCCCCAACTGGCAAACTGCTGGACAAAATCGTTTGCCCAACGAAACCTATCAATTGCACATTTGGTGATCCCGACATGCGATCACTTTATATCACCGCTGCAGGTGGCTTGTATCGTCAAAGAATGAATATCAGTGGCCGGTCACCAACCATGGTATCACTGCCACTCAAACCAACTGCCAACGTGCTTCGTCAGCAGGATGCATCGATTCCCAGCACAGAAATACCAGCGGACCTGAGCTTCCAGCCCGACGTTGTTTATGCCCAATATGGAGACCGAAAGCTTCTGGCAGACATCTTCGCCCCCAAGCACCCGCAGCCACTTCCCGCCCTAATCGTGGTTCATGGTGGTGGCTGGCACAACGGTGACAAGACCAAGTTTCAGGCTCTTTCCATTCGCCTGGCAAGCCTCGGCTATGTCGTTGCCGCCATCGAATACCGCTTAGCTGATGAAGCTGCTTTTCCTGCGGCCATTAGTGATTGTTTTGCAGCGGTACGATATCTTCGGGCGAACGCAAAACGCTTGCACATTGATGCAGACAGAATCGGTGCAGTGGGAGGTTCGGCGGGAGCCCACTTGGTAGGCCTGATGGCATCAGGCAGCGGCAACACACGTCTTCTGGGCAACGTCGGCCACCCTGAAACATCGTCCAAAATCCAAGCCGCCGTCGTCATGGCAGGCCCCCTCGAAATGCTGACCGGGAGCGTTGCGGAGCGTTCACGGAGTGGCCAAGGCTTCTCGAATTCCAACAGCTGGCTGCGTGGCACCGTCGACGAAAAACCTGAACTGTACCAAGCTGCTGATGCCTATATTCAAATCGACAAAAACACCTGCCCAATACTCTTCATGACAGGTGAATTTGACAATCCAGCAAGGAATCAACGCTCACGCGATCGCTTGTCCAAACTCGGGATCGACACCGACATCAAGATCTATGAGGACGGCAAGCATGGCTGCTGGAACCGGTTGCCATGGCTCGACGAGATGGTGTCCGACATGGGCATCTTTCTTGGTAAGCACTTGAAAGAGTAGAAACCATTGTCAATTTAAATCAGGCGTCATGAGTGACCGCATCAAATATCGGTCAGTGGCGGTAATCTGCTCCCGACCAACTTCGTAGCACCGACTGCTGCCACGACTCCAACGCCGTTTTCAGTTCACGAACTCGTTCCGGATCCTGCTTGCTGAGATCCTTTGTTTCCATGGGATCGTCCTTCAAGTGATAAAGTTCGTAGGTGACGTTCCCTCGACTCTCGATTCGATGCAGTTTCCAAGGCCATGCGTTCCATGCCGCGTGGCCGCGTGAGTCGAGGCTTTCAAAGTCAGGAAACTCATTAACATTCTTCAAAATTCGTTCCGGATGTGGATTGGGCTTTCCGGCCATCTTGGCTTCCATCAGTGCTTTGATGATTCTGTCACTCCAAGTTCCCTGCCCATCGCGGAAGCCATGCCAAAACCCCATGCCCGGGCGAGTCGTCTGTTCCCCGGAAATCACTGCTGCAAGATCGATGCCATCGAGGGGCATTTGGTGCTTTACCTTGGCTCGACCAACATTGATGAGCGTGGGGTATAGATCCGATGAAAACGCAGGGGTGTCAATTTGCGCGGCCTTGTATTTAGCAGGCCACTGCAAGATAGCCGGGACACGTAAGCCCCCTTCGTATATGCTGCCTTTCTTGGCTCTGCCACCCGAGGAAGCTGGCACCAGACCACCATTGTCACTGCAATACAAAAAGAAGGTGTTGTCCCTGATACCGAGATCAGTCAACGTCTGCTGCAACCTTCCGACTTGCTGGTCAAGCAGTGTAATTTCACGAAAGTAGCCTGGCTTTTTTGTATTTTGATCGTTGTACAGGGTGCTGGCTTGAGGCAGATCGGGGAGTTCTTCCTGTGGATCGTGCGGTGAAGGAAACCAGGTCACTGCAAACATCGGCTGATCGCCAAGGTGATGCCGGGTCAAAAAGTCAATCGTGGCATCCATGCTGATCACTGTCCCCGCGCCCTTGATCTGCTCGTAGCTTCCATTTCGACTCAAATAGGGGTCGTTATCGAAAAAGTTCAATCCTGAGAGCCACTCGTCAAAACCCGCGCCCCCGGGACTGGTGGGACTATCGGGTTGCACCGATCCGATATGCCACTTTCCAAAGTGCCCCGTCACGTAACCGGCATCTTTCAAAGCCTCAGCAATCGTCGTTTCATGGGGCCGCATGTAGTGTCCATGATTTGGCACATTGGTCCGAAATGGATGCCGCCCCGTCATGACACTTGCTCGAGTGGGCGAGCATACAGGTGCACTGGCATAGAACCGATTGAAAACGACTCCCTCATCAGCCATGGCATCCAGATTTGGGGTCTGAACAAAAGGGTGCCCGGTGTACCCCGTATCTCCATACCCGTGGTCATCAGCCATCACAATGACAACATTGGGTCGCTCATCACCAAATACTGGCAAAGAAAGCAGGGCCAGATAGATCGCAGCAAAACGGACGAGTTGGATTGGTTTCATTTTCAACGTGAATCAACAAAGCAAGTAGTAGTGTGAGCGTGATGAGAACATGATCAATTTCTGTAGATTGTAACGCACAGTTTAACGCCCCCAGACTGGCGATGCTTGAACCACACAAGAAAAGCCCTTAACAATCATTTACACGTGCAAATGCTTACCCCAGTCTTGCAGTCCCAGACTTAGCTCATCCCTACGGTTTCCCTATACCGGGCTTCACGGTTTCATATCAACTGCGACAGAGAAATCGGAGGTGACGACTCCAAATAGCATCTGCAGCAATCCGCCAAATACAAAAGGCAGATATCCTGTTTTTCAGTCACACATCGCACAACAACAGGATAAACTATCGATTGCAGTTCACCTATTTAGAGGAGATTTACGAGTGCCAATCGATCGTCGCTCTTTTCTTGTCGCTTCCGCATCCGGCTATGCGGGTTTGCACCTCGGAGAACCAAAACTTCTATCAGCTGATGACAAGAGTTCACCAGAAGGCTCCACCTTCAGACAGGGCACACGCGGTGGCAAGGCGAAATCGGTGATCCTATTTTTCCTTTGTGGCGGTGCGTCACATATCGACACATGGGACATGAAACCTGATGCCCCCAGCGAGTATCGTGGTCCGTTCTCGCCAATCGCAACATCATCGCCCGAAATCAAGCTATGCGAACACCTGCCCTTACTTGCAAAACAGGCGCATCACCTGTCCATCGTTCATTCCGTCGGTGGAACGGTGAATACGAATGATCATCACGCAGGCTATTACTACAACCTGACCGGGCATGTACCGGACGAGACATTCAAAACGCAAGGTAATGATCGCAGGCCGTACTCAGATGATTGGCCATTCATGGGGTCAGTGGTCAGTTCACGAGCGAATCGACAAACAACACTTCCGGGGGCGATCACCCTGCCGCACATGCCGAGTCGAAAACCTTACACACGGCCAGGCCAATTTGCAGCAAAACTGGGAGTCGAGTTTGATCCTTTGTACGTTAATGGCTCTGTGGACCAACCTCTTGTTTTCCAAGCTCCATCTCTGATGGTTTCCGGCGATGTCACGCGCGAACAATTTCTGTCCAAGCAACAATTATTCAAGACTCTCGACACAGCACGCACAGAGTTCGATTCATCACCACAGGTACGAATTTGGAAGCAACATCAGGAACGCACAATGAACCTGCTGTTGGCAAGTGAAACGACAACAGTATTTGACCTTGAACAAGAGCCTATTTCTGTCCGCGAACGCTACGGCAAGTCGATCAATGCCATGAGTCTTCTGCTCGCCCGACGTCTGGTGCAGGCTGAAGTTCCCTTTGTGACTGTTTTTTGGAAAGAGAACGAAAAAATCAAGGACAAGTGCAAGAGCGCTGGTGGATGGGATACTCATGGCAATAACTTTGGCTGCTTGAAGGATCACTTGCTACCAGAGTTTGACAAGGCATTCTCAGCGCTCGTAGAAGACCTGGCTGATCACGACATGCTGGACGAGACTCTGCTTGTGGTGAACAGCGAAATGGGACGCCAGCCCAAGATTGGAGACCGCCGATCGGGCGGTGTCAGTGGTGGGGGACGCGACCATTGGACACATTGCCAGAGCGTTTTGATGGCAGGTGGCGGGATTCAAGGCGGGCAGTCGTTTGGCTCAAGTGATCGTTTTGGCGAATATCCGAGCGATCACCCGGTCACCCCTGCCGACATCACCAAGACGATTTACCACGCTACGGGCACGCATGACCTGATTGCACGGGATTCCCAAAACCGACCGTTCAGTCTACTGGAACCAGGCAATCCTATCATGGACTTGTTTTAGCCTGCCCTATTTTATCAGCGTCAGCTTCGATGCCATCCACATTGACTGCCCCCGCGGCTGTGGGCTGCGCGAGCCAACTACTCAAAAGAGTTCCATCAGCGACGTTCCAAACTCGAATTTCACCGTCATGCGACCCAGTTGCCACCTGAGTCTGATCCGAGTGAACAGCAGAGCACAACACCCAATCAGTGTGCCCCTGAAACTGAGTGGCAATCTGATTTTTTGTGAGATCAATTTTGATCAGCTTCTTGTCGTTCGAAGGGATCAATGCGAAATCGCCAACGACCGTAATGCGGTAACCTTCACCACCGATAGCAACCTCAGCTGTTTTCTTGGCGTCTGAGACATTCCACCGGTGAACTTTTTGGTCATTCCCGGCAGAAAGAATCTGCTTTCCATCAGCCAACATCGACACACCGCGGACCGCGTTGCCATGTCCTTGATAACTGATCAACAATTGCCCTGTCTCTGCATTAAACACCTTTGCCGTTTTGTCACGACTTGCTGACACTAATTTTGTCCCATCCTTGCTCCAGGCAACCGCGGTTACAAAATCGGCATGGCTGAGCAAAGTCCGCTGAACCTTGAGAGTTTCCATATCAACAATGCGAATGGTCTTATCGGCAGAGGCAACCGCCAATTTTTTTCCATCTGGCCGGAAAGCCAAATCAAGGATAACGTCATCACAAGGCGCGAGTACTGCAGTGACCTGCCGGCTCGCCAAATCAATCACACGAACATCACCACCAAACCCGGATCGGCCGCTGGCAACAACAACTTGCCGATCGACAATGACCTTGGGTGCACCACTCTCGCCGTTTTTTCCACCATCCACTTGGGTACCCTCGGAAAGAGGTGGAAAAACAATCGCGTAGGTCTGCTGCCCAACATTGCCAATCCGGTTGTGAAGATTTCCCTGTGTGTCCCAAACCAGAATCTCGTTGTAACCGCCGCTATAAACTAAATCACTTTGTGTTGAAAAAGCGATCGCAGTCACTTGCAAAGGTGCAGGGTAAGTGGTGGGTGCTGCGGGATGTTTTTTTGGTGGAATTACAAATGGCAATCTTGCGTCAGGATCGTCGCCATCAAATTCAGCACCTTGATCGATCCAATCTGAAACCACCTGAATTTGGTCCGCAGTCAACGCGTCTGTTTCAGCTGGCATGCGTTCAAATGAATCTTCAACGATCAGTCGCCGCAACAATTCAGCACTTTCATCCTTGCTGACTTCCAGAGGCATCACACCACTGTCACCAGGCTTCAAGGCCTCAGTGAATGTATCGATTCGATAACCTCCCTCCGCCTTTCTTGCATCATGACAGGCAATACAATTTTCCAAAAAGATGGGCGCAACGTCACGCTTGAAACTGACACGCACATCTTCTGCCCCCACAACACTCATCATCAGCAATCCGATCGCTGTTGACGTTAACCCCGCCCACAACCGTCGTTGATGGTAAAAAAACATTCGTTTCATGATTCAATATTCAAAGCGGAAACAAGGTCGGTTGAGTCAGGCGGTCCTCGGAAGTGGCAGATACGCCACCGTTAACTCAAGACCGCTCAAATCTCAGTACTACTTCTCAGTACTACTTCTCAGTACTACTTCTCAGTACTACTTCTCAGTACTACTTCTCAGTGCTGAAAAATAAACTCATCGGTGTTCAACAGAGCCCAACAAACATCTGCAAGTCCATCAGCAGGTGCTTCACGCTTCCTGCAATGTTCGATCGCAGCATTCCGCTCATATTCTGTTGGCAAGCGACAAACAGCTGCCAAGTACAAGTGGTCAAGGATTTCGGGCAATGGGACCTCACTCTTCAGAGCGGCACGAAATCGATTTGATTCTTGTTGCAACTTTTTATGAATGGTCGAGCCATTGAATAATTCAATGGCCATACCGAGGTTGGAATCACTGGCGCGTTCGCAAGCACACACAGTGCTGCGTTCTGGTTGACCAAAGACTTTCAGGAAATCAAGTTTGACCAAATCAGGGGCGGGCAGATGAGTGGCCTTCGTACCCGCTGGTAAATTGGTAAATTTCTCCTCCAGTCCCGTTGCATGATTGATCGCATCAAGCAACTGCTCGGCACTCATCAAACGCGGTAACTGATGGGAGAAATAGACTTGATCATCACGATTTGAATCATTCGCAAGATAACTGGCTTGGTAGGTCCGACTGTTGAGAATTTTCCTCAGCAAGTACTTTCGATCAAATCCGTTCTGTGCAAAATCTCTCGCCAAAGCATCCAGCAACGGGCCATTGGAGGGCGGGTTGGATTCACGAAAGTCATCGATCGGTTCCACGATTCCTCGAGAAAAACACTCACTCCAAATCCGGTTCGCTTCAATCTTTGCGAAATACGGGTTTTCAACGTTCACAAGCCAGCTCACAAAAGCATCACGACGATCTCCCTGAACGAGGGATTCCAACGTCCCATCAACAGGTACCCAAGGCTTCATCTGCTGCCCCGTTCGAGGTTGAATTACCTCGCCGCTAGCTGCTGCCCAAACAAACAATTCGCCCGGACGTTGCGTTTTTCGTCTTTGAACCCTCTGAAAGAAAGCTCCTAACCCATAGTAGTTATCCTGGGTCCAGCGTTCGAAAGGATGATTGTGACACTTGGCACATTGCAAGCGGGCTCCCAGAAAAACTTGGGAAACGGTTTCCACGCAATCATTCATGCTGGTTGCGGTGCGATAAAAGTTCGCGGGCGGATTGGACAAGGTTGAACCATCAGCAGACAGCAGTTGCCTGGCAAATTCGTCATAAGGCATATTCGTCCGAAACGCTTCTTCAACCCAGCGGTGATATTTATGAACCCCCTCTTTCCCAACCAACTGACTAGTCATCTTGAGAAGGTCACCCCACTTCAAAGCCCAGAACTTTGCGTACTCTTCACGCTCCAGCAGTCGATCGACCAGCACGGCGCGTTTACCCTCAGAGGCATCTGCAAGAAACTCCTTGCTCTGCTGAACTGTAGGAAGAATACCGATCACATCCAGATAAACACGCCTTAGAAACTCAGAATCACTGCACGTTTTCGACGGCAGGTATTGAATCTGTTTCAGCTTTGCATGAACGAGTTCGTCAATGTAATTTGCTTCTGGGGAAGATACCCACCGGAAGCTGGGCTTATGTTGGACAAACATGAAGGGAACAGCTTCGATATGCTCAAGGAAACGAACCAAAACAACTGCCTCCCCTTGTGCTCCAGCCTCGACCCAACCGGATTCGTCAACCGTTGCCACAGTTTGGTCAGAGCTTTCATAAACCACGAGGTCCGTCACATCCCGTGAAGTTCCATCTGAAAAATGAGCAAGCACTGACAACTGTTGCCTTCCCTGCTCGAGCGTCATGATTCTCTTTTGCGCAGGATAAACTTCCAAACGTACACAGCGAGGTGTTTCAGGGGGGTCAGCCTGGGCTCCCTCGGCAATCCAATCATGAAGAATGTGATAAGCCGGGTCCTCAGGTTGCAGTTGCTTGCCCCCCCCATGGCTCACTTTCATCAGTGGTTTCTGCAACAGTAAACTTTGCTCAGGCTGGATTCGGTTGACGCGTCGCCCAAAGTCCTCACGCATTAGCGTGAGAAGATCCAGCTCTTGATCAAATCCCCTCAGTGAAAGGCGAAACATTCCCTTCCCGCTAGGTGAACCATGACAGGCCCCTGAGTTACACCCCTGTTTTGAAAGTGCCACAAGAACCTCAGACTCAAAAGCAATATTGCGATGTTTTTCCGCAGCTGTGACGCGAACTGGCACGTTGACCTGCAGCGATCCAACCTGCACGACTAACTCCGTAACACCATCGACCTTTGGATAAATCACCCCCTCGCGAACTTCGGCAACACTTTCATCACGACAACGGAACACGGCCTCACGTGTCCAGTCCTGCGGCACCTGCTTAGCATCGTAGCCAGTCACTACCAATTGGCGTCTGGATGATTTTCCTGTCAGCTCAATTTCACCTGGATGCACTTGAATACTTTCAGGCATCCTCGCAATCGGCAATGAAGATAAATCAGCAACAAATGCGAGCGGTTGTCCTTGATACTGACTAACGACCTCAACACTGACAGCACTCTCCTCCGCAGTATTGTCCGGTGGCAGAGTCAAGCTGAATACTGCAGCATCCTGATCCGCCGCTACGGTAATTGATTCCCCAACAGTCCATCCTTTCGGAAGTGACTTGAAGGCCACCTCAACTGGCTGGGGATCGTTTCCCTGACGCTCCACCTTCAGTGAGAGAGAATGCGTTTTCCCCGCGATCAGTGGCTCCGACGCCGCCACACTCACTTTCACCGGATCGATCCACTCAATGGGCAGTTTTTTTTCAATGCTGCGTCCCCGACCATTGAATTCAGAATAAGCCAGAAATGATAGGAACGACGGCTCATCCTTGGGATTCAGGCGAGACACAGTGAGGGTGTAATTGTCTTTGTCGGCCTTGGCAGCGATGTTCCATTGCCGATTGGACTGATCTGTAAGAAGCGTGAGATCTGATTTGAATTTTTCATTCGTTCGTTTCAACACCAATTTCGCCTGATGACTCGTTTGCTGTCGAGCCAATTCCAAAGCTGCCTCGGGTGCGAGCGAATAATAATCATCTCCCAAAGCAGCAGCACTCAGCAAGACAGTGCCGTCTTGCCAAGTACCTGGAAAGGGAACATGCGGGCGTTTGGCACGATGCAGTGCAAGGCTATTGACTGACACCTCAAGCGGCAGCTTCCCTGGCACTTTCCCAACCAATTCAACCAGCGATGAACTTTCAGCGTTCCAAGTTTCATCCGCCAGCAAGTAGATTTTTACGGCCTTCGTCTTGGCTGGTACGCGTGGATTCAAAATCCGCAACCCTTGCACAGGCCTCGAGAATGCAAGTTCAATTTCACCGTCATAACCAAAACGTTCGACTTGCAAATCCAGCACACAAGCTCCGTGTTCAAGCTCAATTATGAATTCTTCTCGGGTCTTTGCATCAGGCTTGAATCCCAGTTCAACCCGTCCTGAAGGCAAGACTTCGACCAAGTAACCAAAGCCTTCACCTCCACGGCTCAACAGATCCGTGGCCCTCAAACGATAGGCCCCGCTGGACGCAAATTTGTAGTCAAAGCTCCATTCATCTGCATCAGTGACCTTTGACTCGGCAACCACTTCCCCGGGATCATTTACTAATTGCATTTTCAGTAATGCGGTTGACCCCAGGCTACGAGTTCTCGAACGAAACCGCACCGTCTCGCCCTTGATTCCTGCGATCACATATTCGTCCTGCTCACCCGGTACGGCTAATGTTCCATTGATGTCGATGGGGTAGGCCAAAGGCGCCAGCCCTTCGCCTTCGCCTTCAACGTGTTGTGGGGACGAACTGACATGAATCGACTGCCAAGCGGAAACTTGCCCATCCTGGAAGTGGAAAGAGAGGTTTCCCCCATCTTTCAAGACAGTGTTCTGCACTGGAATTTCACGCTGCGATGGATGCTGACTGCCCAGCGTCGCCACCTTCACATTGGCTGCCTCACCGCGTTTGACTGCGAGTGGAAAACAATGACTGACCAAAGGAAAATCTCCAATCCTAAGGTGATAACTTCCACCTGCGGCATATCCACTATCTTTGATTTCTAGGACATAGTCGCCGGCTACTGCAAATTGATGCCGAAAGCGACACTCCGCCCCAACGCCGTCATCATCTGCCACCAATATTGGGCTGCCATCAGTGGTAAGTAGCCGAATAGCTGGATCCATTGTTGAAGCGATGCATTGCGTGAGCGCCTCCACAGTAATCCATTGATTTTGATCAACATGGATTTGGTAATAGTCCAACGATGCCCCATCACTCATGCCATCAATCGCAATCTGCGAGGGAATTTTCTGCGCGGTAGAGAGTGAATGATTCTTACCGTCGTCCGAAACCACGCTCAAGTCATCGACCAGAACAATAGCCGGAGCGATAGGCCCCGACTTGGTCGCTGCCCACAGGCCGATCGGTCCCAAGGATGTTTCCGCTGGTACCGTAAGTTGAATGACTGCTTTCTCCGGCTCGACTGAGTCGATGCTAATTTGCGAACCGCCGCGAGTAAGAAACCGCAGAGTGGAGTCGAATCCCTTACCGACAACAGTTAACTGGGTAGTGCTCCCGGGCTTGACCGATCGCGGCATAATGGCAGTGATCGATTGCGCCAGCACAGGCCCACCGCCCAGGCATAGCAGAAGCACCCAGATACCGGAAACAAAACGCATTTGGCACGAATCAGATAAGGTTAATTTCATGGTTTGATAGTTCATCGTCGTGAACGGGGCGTGTTCGAGTGACAGGTGCATGAACGTAAGAACTGACGGATCAAAGCAGGCCGGAAATGGGCTGCCCGTGATAGATCTGGTGAGGCCGTTCGGCAGCATCACGCCAGACTGCCGTCGATGGAATACCGAGTGCACGATAAATCGTGGCCGCAAAATTTTCGGGAGTGACTGGTTCCTCGCTTGGATAGCCACCCTGTTCATCGGACGCACCAATCACATTGCCGCCACGAACACCACCCCCTGCGAACCAGACAGACTGCACTGCTCCCCAGTGATCACGACCCGGCAAGTCATAGTGTTTTTCTAACAAGCTGATTTGGGGCGTCCGCCCAAATTCACTTGCCATCACGATCAAGGTTTCGTCTAACTCCCCCGTCGCTTGAAGGTCATCCAACAAAGCTGAAAGAGCCTTGTCAGTTGGTGGCAGAAGGTTGTTTTTTAGATGTGGAAACGCATTGCCGTGTGTATCCCATGTCTCATCATTACCTAGGTTCACCTGCACGAGGTTTACACCTGTTGATATCAGGCGTCGGGCCATCAACAGCGACCAACCAAATGAGTTAGCGCCATACCGTTCTAACGTCTTGGGTTCAGCATTGGTCACATCGAGGGCATGGTGCACTGACGAGTCAGTCAGCAGATCAATCGCTCCCTGTCGCAATCGATCAAATTGTGTCGTTTCAGCGTGTCTGCCGAGATGGTTTCGCTGATGCTGCAGCGTTTCCAGAAGTTGCAAACGGCCATTGACCTCCTTCATTCCAAGACCATGCGGCAAACTCAACTGGGGTGCCTGAAAGACACGCTTGTCGGATCCTCCTCGCTCCTGATGGTCAAAATCGTGCGTTGGGAAAGCACCATAAGATTTCGCATGAAAGGGAGAGGCATCAATCATCCAGGGGTCATACTGAGCTCCCATTTCACCTGAGTCCTGCCCGGGAATCACTCGCCCCGAATTATGAACCAGTCTTTCGGGCAACACGACTGCTGGCGGCAGGTTATTGACGGATTTTGTAACGCGTCCAGCAATTGCAGCAATGGAAGGTCGATCGGTTCGACTGGGTTCATTTGGTTTGAAACCCGGCGGCAACTTGGAATGGCCCGTCAAAATCATGTGATGACCAGCCGAATGTTCATTGGATCCATGGGTCAACGAGCGGCACAAGGCCCACTGTTCACTGCGTTCTGCCAGCCGTGGCAAGTGTTCGCAAATCTGGAGCCCAGGTGTTTTAGTCGAGATGGGCTTGAACTCGCCGCGAATGGTATCAGGAGCATTCGGCTTCATGTCAAAGCTTTCATGCTGCGCCAGACCACCCGACAGAAAAATAAAGATGCACGATTTTGCTTTGCCGGAAGGAGGACTGCCGTCGGCAGCCACAGTCTGACGCAAACCAGTCAAGTGATTCACGCCCATTCCCAAGAGACCAATGGACCCAATTTGCAAAGCCTCGCGGCGAGCCAAACGGGGATGAATGCAACTTCCCTCGAAAACACGGTGTCGCGACTGTCGATTTTTCATTCGTCTCCCCCCGTAAACAGAGGATGGATCACCTGACCGTTGCACAATTGATGAGGACGGTTCAGTGGATCCATGATTTGCGTTTCGCTTTCAACACCCAGAGAATGAAAAGCTGTGGTCAAGCAATCGGCTGGAGAATACGACCGAGTGATGGGATAAGCTGCCTGCGAATCAGTTTTACCAACCGTCTGCCCCCCCCTGACTCCCGCTCCCGCGAACAAGCCAGAGTAAGTGTGTGCCCAGTGATCGCGTCCAGGCAAGGTCTGGCCCGGCAATGTGGAAACTTTGGGCGTGCGGCCAAACTCACCCATCACCACGACAAGCGTTTGGTCTAACAAACCAGACGATTCCAAGTCATCCATTAACGCTGACAAACCCTGGTCCAATTGTGGCAGCAACTTGTTTTTCAGCTTGCCCCAATTGTCTGTATGAGTGTCCCATGTTTGCACAATTCCCATGGCCGCCTGCACTACCGGAACACCAGCCTCGATCAGTCGACGTGCCAATAATAGACTTTGGCCAAACTGATTTCGTCCGTAACGATCACGTGTTGCAGTAGATTCCTCAGCTATCTCAAACGCTGTGACCACCTTTCCTGACGTTAACAGATTGATGGCGATTTCCTGTTGTTGTCGGAACGAGCCGACACCACCTCGGAGCGCGCCGACGCGTTGGTGCTGCAACTGTTCCAACAATTGTCGGCGCGTTTGCAATCGCTGTTGCGTGATACCCTCACGCATACTCAGAGCCTGCATCCGAAACGCATCATCATTGGGATTACCATTGATCTGCCACGGATCATACTTCGCTCCCAAGAATCCGGCATGCTGCCCCGGCCATGTCAGAGGCCCCTCAATAAAGTAATTGGGTAACGACACCGCGGTGGGAATACCGTCGGTTCGCGGACGAATAAAATCGAGAGCAGCAGCGAAATTCGGAAAATCATTTCGCGACTCAACTCGATCCTGATCAGTACCACCACGTGGAATAGGTGTAGGACGTCCGGTCAAAGCAACGTGGGTCGCTAACAAATGATTATGCTCTCGATGTGCAAGCGTTCTGACGATTGCCCCCCGCTGCATCTGCTTGGCCAGCCCCGGAAGATGTTCACAAACAGCGATACCCGGCACAGCCGTGGCAATCGGTTTGAATTCCCCGCGAACCTCAGCGGGCGCATCCGGCTTGGGATCAAGCATGTCCAATTGACTGGCTCCGCCACTGAGATGCACGTGCAACACAGATTTCGCCTGCCCGTGAGTCTGTTGTTGTGTATCACCGAGCAAAACACCGCTTTCGACCGGCAGCGACGCCCCGACAACACCAGCAGCGGTCGCGTGAAGAAGGCCTCTTCGATTGAACGCGTACCTGGGTAACATCGCGGGACTCGGTGGCGGGGATGAAGAGGTTGGAAGCAGAAAGTGCGGGTTCTTCATTGTCAACTCTCAGACGGCCAGATGCAACATTCCTCTCCGTTTATGCAAAGTTTGAGGCATGTAGGCAGTTGAGAACTGCCTGCTTCTCTTACCAGCAAAATTGGCTCTGAGTGAAATAGTCCGGAAAGAGATTTGGACAATCGAATTATTTTTTTCGCCAAACGCCGGTTTTTTGCACGGAAACGTCTTTTTACAGCATCCAACGCGACTCAGTGTTGAAAGTCGGCGTCAGTGATGGTGCAATGACGGGTGGAGATGCCTTTCAAACTCTTCCCCGCCAAAGCCAGACCCACCTAAGCCTCTTTCCAGGACTCATGCATGCTCGAATTCGGACAATTCAAAGCAAATACTTGCAATGGCGTTGGACGCCGTGGATTCCTAAAAACAGCGGCTAGCATTCCGGTCGCTCTCGGTGCCGGAATTCCGACGATTGCTGAAGCAGAAGAAGCTCGCCGACGCGCCAAAGCAAAGTCGGTGCTACTGCTATGGCTCTGGGGCGGCCCGAGCCATATCGACATGGTCGACCCCAAACCCGATGCACCGATGGAATACCGCGGCCCGTTCGGTACCATCCCCACCAAAACAACAGGCATGCGATTCACCGAACTGCTTCCCCGACTGGCATCGCGAAGCGATAAGTTCAGCGTGATCCGTTCGATGCGAACCAGCAATGGCGGACATCCCGGTGCCGGCACGGTTGGTTTGACGGGCTACGAAGAAAATGCAGGACCTGTCCAACCCAACTTTGGCTCCATCATCGCCAAGCATCGTGGTCAGCATGACGCCTTGCCACCGTTTTTCTACGTCGGCCAGGGTATTCCACGCGACCTCCCAAGACGTATCGAGGGCTATGGTGGAGGAACGCTGGGTAAAGCTTACGACCCGTTTCTAGTTAGCTGCAGTGAACAGGGACAAGTTGGTATCCCGACCCTGAAAATGCTGCCTGGAATGACACCTAACCGAATCACCGATCGCAGGCATCTACTCTCACAATTGGATCAAACGCAAAAGCAACTTGACAATGTCCGCATCAGTGACTGGAAACGATCGTATCAAGCTGCTTACGGTTTGCTGACCAAACCAGGAGCCCGCCAAGCGTTTGATCTCACGCAGGAATCCGAAAGCACGCGTGATGCCTACGGACAAACAACCTTTGGACAAAGCTGTTTACTGGCCAGACGTCTCGTCGAAGCCGAAGTTCCCTATGTTCAAGTCAACTGGAGTGAGTACGTCGAAACATTCACACCCAATGGTGACTTTGGTTGGGACACACACATTTACAATTTTGAACTTTTACAGGATCGGCACTGCCCGATTTTTGACCGTGCCTTCAGTGCCCTGCTGGACGACCTTGATGATAGAGGCCTCATGGATGACACGCTTGTGATTGCCATGGGTGAATTTGGCAGAACGCCACGGATCAGTAACCGAGCTGCACGAGAACACTGGCAGCATTGTTACTTCTCAATCTGGGCAGGGGCGGGGGTCCAGCCAGGACGCTGCATTGGCCAAAGTGACGCCAAGGCTGAACATCCGGTAACACGCCCCATCACCCCACTGATGGCCGGAACCACCATCAGTGAATTGTGCGGCATAGGAGCAAGAGAGCGTGCTGAAATGAAAGTTCTCGATGGTGGCAGCCTGATCCACGAACTGCTGTAGCCTGAATTCAACTGACGACTTCCCAGACAAGCCATGACACTATTGATGCTACGCTTAATCATTCTTTGCAAACTTCTTTTGGTAATGACACTGACATCATCGTTACCAGCAGTCGAACCAGTGCGATTGACTCACGATGGCTCCTTGAAACGGGATCCCCGGTTCGTCAATGAAGGTAAGGATGTCGTTTATTGCTACGACGAGGCACCAGACTTAATACGCATGATGCGAATTCGTCTTGATGAAACAACTCCTGAACCGATGTTTGACAACTCAGGTGACAAACATCAATTGGAACCATTCTTTTCGCCTGATGGTCGATACATCGCTTTCACGGAATGCACCGGCAATCTCTCCGCAAGGCTGGTGATTCGAGAACAGCAGAGCAAAAAAGACGCCTACATCACCCACAGTGGTCGTGGAGGTACGCGGAGCCCCTGCTTCTCACCAACCAGCGACCTCGTTGTGTATGCGTTTGCAGAAACAGGTCCTCAACATTTATGGTCCGTGAAACCGGACGGCACTGACAAAAAGCAGCTCAACGAAACTCAGGGCATCAGTAATTGGCCAACATTCACACCCGATGGAAAGCGTCTCGTCTATTCCAACAGTCGCGAGAACAATTATGAAATTTACTCGATGAATATTGATGGTTCTGAAGACAAACGACTTACGCACAACGACTTGATGGACATCCGCCCAATGGTCTCACCCGATGGAAGCAAGATCGCGTTCACAAGCACGCGGGATGGCAACTATGACATCTATGTCATGAACATCGACGGTTCCAAAACCAAGCGGGTCACTGATTCCGAAGAACGCGATGACTATCCGACTTGGCACCCAGATGGAAAACGTCTGGTTTATGTGGGTGAACGTGCAGGAAAATTCGATTTGTACATGGTTCAGGTTCCGTGATGCGGCTCAATATTGCAAACCGATCTACCGGCCCCTTGCCCCCCCACTGCGGATTCCAATTCTGTGGGCTCACGCTGCACTCCCTTCACACGCTGGCATTTTTCTGTCTGCTCTTAGCCGCGTTCAGTACTCTGCCCCACTTGGCATTGGCGGTAGAACTTCGAGACTCAGATCAAGTCTCACTGCACCCGACAGAGCCTACCGAAATCACTCTGACAGGCCAGAATCTTCGTTCTGAATCGGGCGAGGTTGCTGACCTGTGGTGTAGTTCACCAATGACTTTTGAAGTTGTGGATCCCGAAAACAAAGATCGCAATCGCGTTCGTTACCGCATCACCCCCACGAAACCGATGGGCGGGGTGGTCACCATTCGCGTCTATACCGCAGACTCTGTATCACAGGCATTGCTTTTTTTCATTACCTCGCCGGCAAGTCAGGGCATCCCCTCTGGCTCAGACCCTCCAATCAAGCCACCCTTCGGGATTGATCTAAAATCGAAAAGCAATGGAGACACCACAATTCGGTTTGAGTGCAAGAAGGGGCAGACGTTGTTTGCCGAAATCATCGGTTCACGAATCGGTAGCTCGATCGATGGTGTGCTCGTCCTGACCGACGCAAATGAACGGGAACTGACCTTTGCTGACGATCATCCGATCACAGGCAGCGATCCGATTCTGATGTGGACTGCTGGATACTCGGGCATTCATCATCTGACAATCAACGACGTAGAGTATCGTGGAGGCCTGCGAATGCATTTGCGGGTGGGTGAAAAAACAACAGCTGGTCGGACTGTTCCATCAGCCATCCGACGTGGAGAAACGAGACGTTTACAAGCCACCACAGACTCAAGCCCGGAGCCTCTCTGCGAACAAGTTGTGCATATTGGCTTGGCAGAGGCCCCAGGCCTCGGTTACTTACCGCAAAGTTCAGTCCTGTCACCATTCATCAAATCAGACCAACCTGTATACACGGAATCTGAAAGCGAAAGGCTCCCGATACCGGCATTGCTGTGCGGCAAAATCGATTCAGAAGAAGAGGTTGACAGCGTCACCTTCGATGCCCGCCAAGGTGAAACGATCACGATTAAGTTCCTTTCAATGGATGGTCCATTTGTTGGTGATTTGCGGTTGTTCCGCAAGGATCAGAAGGTACGCGAGCATCACTTCGGGCGGGATCCCAACAACAGCCTTAAATTCAAAGTGCCTGAAACAGATACCTACCGGCTTGAGATTCGTGAGGTTCTGAAAAGGTCCGGCATCGGTTTTGAATATTGCGTCTCCATTCGCAACGACCTCGCCCCAACGATCTTACGAATCGCTCCAGTCAAGCCGACTGGCCGGCGAATACGCAATGACAAGCCGCATCGCCAAGTCTGGTTCAATGACGAAACCCTACCCATTCTTGTACGCGCCGACCGGCGCGGTTTTGACGGTCCGATCAATTTGCATGCAGAACTTGACGGAAAACCATGTAAAGTTGATGGACGCATTGAGAGGAAGAAGAATGAAACTGAAATCCAGATTCATCTTCCAAACGCTATTCCCAATCGAGAACTGAAGACTCTCAGAATTTTCGGAACCTGCGAGATAGCGGGCTATGCCATGCACATCCCCTTGGACCTCAGTGAACACATCAAACGGGATTTCGACGAGTTCAGTACAATTCCGGCAAATACAGGGCGCACCATTGCGGTGGTCGTAACACCGTACGAAGAGAAAACAAAATGAACAACTCTGCGACCAAACGCACCGCTCTTTGGCTACGCCAATTGACTGTTCTTTTCGTTTTCACGTCAGTCACATGTGTTGCCGAACTTGCTTCACTGCATTGCCTTGCCGATCAACCAAACGATCAACGCATAATCACTGTGCATCCTGCGATCTATCAGATCACAGGAAAGCGGGACCCACTGCAGCTAATTGTCACCGTCTCGGAGCAGGAACAAACACTCGACGTAACTCGGGACTGCACCTATGAAGTGGAAAAAGATGCAGTGAGCGTCACAGAAGCGGGACTGGTAACGCCAAAATCTGATGGGACAACCACCATCACCATTCGCTGGAAAAACCTGACATGCCAGGCAGTGGTCAGAGTAACCCAAACAGAAAAACCGCAACCGGTTTCATTCGACTACGACGTCCTGCCGATCCTCGCCCAGACCGGATGCAGTGGTGGGTCATGCCACGGGGCGCCTCATGGCAAGGCTGGTTTCCAACTTTCGCTCTTTGGCTCTGATCGCGAGTTAGACCGCATTTCGCTTACCCAAGAACTGTATGGACGTCGAACCAACCCAATTGAACCTGCGAAGAGCTTGCTTCTGCAAAAGCCAAGCATGCAAATTGCTCATCAGGGCGGGAAGCGTTTCGCAGTCTCCGAGCGACCATACGCTATCCTTCATGACTGGATTTCAGAAGGTTGCCAGAACAAAGAAGCTGATGTCGCATGTATCGGAATCGAAATATTTCCAAAGGAAAACAGGCTTCTAAAATCACCCGGGTGGCAGCAGCAGTTCTCAGTGATCGCCACTTTTCAAGATGGCAGAAAACGTGATGTCACCCAGTTGGCCAAATATGAGAGTTCGGATCCCTTAGTTGCAGTGACAAACCGCACAGGTTTAGTAACGGGTTTGCGACGTGGTGAAGCAGCCATCATCATTCGCTACCTCAACCACATCGAAACTCCACTAATGACGTTTGTCAGAGACTCCGAAGCTTTTCAGTGGACAGCACCGATGCCAGCGAATGATGTCGACATCCACGTTCAAGCAAAGCTCAAAAAGCTCAAATTTCTACCAGCCGGTCGCTGCGAAGACCATGAGTTTGTACGACGGGTTTTTCTGGACACGATCGGGATTCTACCCACCCAACTCGAGGCTGATACTTTCATCGCTGATGACAACCTCAACAAAAGAGCGGCGTTAATTGATGAACTGCTCGAAAGAACGGAATTCGCGAAATTTTGGGCACAAAAATGGGGTGATCTGTTACGTGTGTCCACCAAACTGATCGGAACCGCCAGTACCCACAAATTCAACCGGTGGCTTGAACACAGTGTCTCGAGCAATCAGCCCTATGACGCATTTGCCCGCGACATCCTGCTTGCAACCGGCAGTACGCGTCAGAATCCGGCTGGCAATTTCTACCGCTCGGCCGGGGATACAAGTGATGCGATGGAAACAGCGGCTCAGGTCTTCCTTGGAACAAGAATTCAATGTGCGAAATGCCACAACCATCCTTTCGAGCGATGGACCCAGGAAAACTACTATGGTCTGAGTGCATTCTTCAACCGGGTCGAGAGATCAAGAACTTCCCGCAAGGAAGAAATCCTGCTCTGGTCGCGAGATAATGGTGAAGTCCAATTGCCAACCACAGGCGAAGCAGTGAAACCCTGGGTCCCAGGTGCGAGCAGTGTCCCCGACCTTCCGGGGGATCGACGACAGGCTTTTGCAAACTGGTTGACCACCCACGAAAACCCACTATTTGCAAAGGTTGAAGTCAATCGGATTTGGAGCCATTTGATGGGCCGTGGGATTGTCGAACCATTTGATGATTTCCGGGATTCCAACCCACCCGCGAATGCTCCTCTGCTGAACTCACTTGCAAACACGTTCGTTAAAAGTGGATACGATCGAATAGAGATCATCCGCATCATTCTGAACAGCGAAACCTACCAAGCTTCATCGCAACCGATCAAAAATGATCAAAGCGGAATCAAATACGCCTCCCATTATCATTCACGAATTTTGACGGCTGAACAGCTGGTCGACGCCCTCGGTTTGGTAACCGGAAAACCAAAGCAATTTTTCGGTGTCCCAGTAGGAACTTTGGCAACTTGGTTACCCGCACCTGACCTGCGTCCTCACGACCGTGGTCGGATTGGTGACATTGAATTCCTGAAAGTGTTTGGCCAACCAGAGAGACAAAGTGCGTGCGAATGTGAACGCAGCGACGATGTAAGCCTCGGGCAGGCGCTCGAATTGATCAATGGAAAACTAGTCGCCGGCATGCTTTCAGATCGCTCCAACACCTTCCACCAACAGCTTGATGCTGGCACCGACCCCACCACAATCATTGAATCTATTTACCGACGTGCCCTGTGCCGTTCTGCGAGTGAAGCAGAAATGAAAATCCACAGCGAGTACATCGCACAACATCAAGACATTCACCTTGCGATGGAAGACATCTGCTGGGCAGTTCTGAACCGTACTGAGTTTCTGTTTCAACACTGAGACAGCAAGGAATACCTGACGATGATGAGTCCCCGCGTTTCAATGCAACTTTTTATCCCAGCGCAACTCATTTTGTCCAAATCGTTGGAAAAACTCGCTTTTCCGTGCACCTGGCGAATACAAATGAGCCCTGCCCCAACAATCATCCCGCGGAATGGCCGGTTTCATTGGATTTTCATTTTACTGGTTGTCCTGAGTCTCCAAGTCAACGCAGCCGATACAGTGAGTTTCGTGACAAATGTGGCACCATTACTGCAAAAGCAATGCGTCAATTGCCATGATGCCGAAGTGGCCGAAGCAGACTATCGGCTTGACACCTACAGGCATTTGATGCGTCTGGCCAATGGCAGTCCTGCAGTGATTGGCACACAGCCTGACAAAAGCAAACTTTTTCAGGTCCTGGTTCATGAGGATGAAAATTCACGGATGCCATCAGACAGCGATCCGCTTCCCGATACTTCAATCAAGCTGATAAAAGATTGGATCAAACAAGGCGCTGCCTTTGACGGAGCCTCTCAAGATCAAACACTCAGCTCGCTCCTGCCCACGAGAAAACATCCCCAACCGCCGACAAAGTACCCTGCCCCTATTCCGCTGTCCGCCCTAGCGTTTCACCGCTCACAAAGCCAATTACTGGTCAGTGGTTATCATGAAATCACCATTTGGAATTTGAAGGGTGAACTGGTCAACAGGATCGCCAACCAAGGCGAACGAACCTACGCAATTGACCTTCACCCCACACTACCACGAATACTCACTTCCAGCGGAACCCCGGGTGTGATTGGCGAAGTACGAATTTTTGACTTATCCACTGGCACTTTAGCGTCCGTATTGACTACCGCTGATGAAGTAATCATGGACGCCCGATACAGCCCTGACGGAAAAACCATTGCAGTGGCAATGCCAGATGGATCAGTCCGTTTGATTGACTCCGAGACGAGCAATGAAGAAATGCAGCTTCTCGGTCACTCAGATCAGGTCTATTCCGTATCTTGGCATGCTGATGGAAAACAACTGGCAACAGCCAGTCGTGATCACACAGCAAAAGTTTTTGATATTCAAAGCGGGGCATCTGTAGCAACGTTCACGGGACACACCAAACCGGTCAACGACGTCGCGTTTGTGAAAAACGATCAACTGATCAGCGTGAGCGATGACGGAACGGCTCAACTCTGGAATGCACGCGACGGAAAACGCATGCGGGAAATCGCGAGTAGCAAGACTCCCATTTTGACGTTGGCGATAGCTCCCGAAAAAGTTGCGATTGCCGGGGCGTCGGAGACACAATGGTTCAAACGTGATGGAAGCCAACCCATTGAGCGATTCAAGGATTCAGACGCGTGGACTACGATCACAGCGTTTGATTCATCTGGCGATACATTTGCCATTGGAACCCAATCTGGTGAAATCGTGGTCCGCAAAAAAGAATCAGCGCCAGTACGCTTTGACGCTCTTCCCGGGCGTTAAAACGCCTTCGGCACGACACACAATCGAACCCACGTTTTACCTTCTGATACTGAGCAAACAACTGATGCACCTTGAATACGTGTTTAAAGGAATGCGTGTTTCGAGACAGAACTCGGTAGCCAAGCTTCCTTTGGCATTGATTCTACATCAGCTTATTGTTCTTTAAACCTGCAATGAACAGTCAAACGCATGACAAGCAAAGTCACTGAAAGCTTCAAGATTGCTGATACAGATGGTCACAGCGACGATGTATCGCGTCGTATTTTCATGAAGCGACTTGGGAAAAACGCCGGTGTTGGAATGTTAGCCGGTGGCAGTCTGCTGCGTGCGGCAGACGCAACAAGAGGTGAGGAAGTCGCCAGTAGCATGCCGCACCACGAGTATGCAAAACATGATGCGACCAGCCTCGCCTCGCTAGTGCGTACCGGAGAGGTCAGTGCTGAAGAATTGTTGAATGCGGCGATCCAGCGTTTAGAGACAGTGAATCCGCAAATCAATGCGATCGCCGGTCGGATGTATGACGAAGCCCGCACTGCAATCCGTCAAGGTCTACCACGCGGGCCATTCACTGGTGTGCCTCTGCCCGTAAAAGACATCAGTTTTCCCATGAACGGTGTACCCTCAGAATACGGCTCCAAGCTGTTCGCAGACCGAAGACCAAAACGAGACAGCACGGCTATCGAGCGTCTAAAGCGGGCGGGGTTCGTTCCATTTGCGCGTACGCGAGTTCCAGAACTTGGGATTTTACCCACGACAGAATCAACTTATGGCGGCATCACGCGAAATCCATTCGCACTCAACCATACTGCAGGTGGATCCTCGGGAGGCAGTGCTGCTGCGGTTGCTGCTGAAATCACCCCTATCGCGACGGCAAGTGACGGTGGCGGTTCCATCCGAATTCCAGCCGCGTGCTGTGGACTATTCGGACTGAAACCCACACGTGCGAGAGTGCCGACAGGCCCTAATGGATTCGAAGCCTGGGGCGGCTTGGCTGTGTTGCATGCGATCACCCGCTCGGTCCGCGATAGCGCTGCGTTGCTGGATGTAATGTCAGGCAGTGCAGCGGGTGATCCATACGCTGCCCCCCATCATGATGGAACTTTTCTGAGGCAGGTCTTGCACAAACCCGGCAAGCTCCGCATCGCCTTGGTCAAGACAATGAACCCGACTACGGATGTCGATGCAGAGTGCTTGCAGGCCCTGCAAGAATCAGCCGACTTGTGTGAATCGCTCGGACACACAGTCGAAGAAACAACGGACGATTTCAACCGCCAATTTTCATTTCAGGAATTACGCAATTCGCACGGCATGACTGTTTTGGTAGCAGTTCGTCGCCGTGTTCTCGCGCGTCTGGAGGAACTCGGTCGTGAGCTTCGCCATGACGACCTTGAACCTGTAACCCGTTTCTATCATGACTATGCCGAACAATACACGGCCGTCGAACTTGAAAATGCACGCAATGCATTTTTTCGTGCCGCACGGAAGATGTCAGACTTCCAGACGCGCTATGACGTGATCATGACACCAACACTGGCAACTCCCCCAATCAAACATGGCGAGATTTGCATGACGGGGACAGCTCAACAGGTACTCGACGGCCTACTGGAGTTCATTCCGTGTACCCAAATGGCAAATTGGACAGGCCAACCTGCGATGTCTGTACCACTCAATCAGACCAAGTCCGGCCTGCCCATTGGCACCCACTTCATGGGACGATTTGGAGACGAGGGCACTTTATTTCAGCTGGCAGGGCAACTAGAAAACGCCCGTCCGTGGGATAACCAACGCCCCGGGCTCGCTGCGGTCAAAGCTGATTGATCAAACGGAGTAAAGTTTCAAGTTACGGAGCATGAATCTTGGCCATACTCTTGCCTCTCATATCCGAAAACCAAACCAACTCAGTTTCAACATTACGTAGTTACGACAGAACGCTCAATCAAGGTAGCTGATTTTTCCAGCAATACGATCTCGCAACCGCAGGTCTGATTTGCGTGAGTTATTGCGTTGCGTAAGGGTGCTGACCGAATAACGCTTGTTCTCTGCCTGAAGCAAATCCAAATGTCCCTGAGGTTTCGATACTTCTTGCTATGCACGCGTCATCACCGGTTTGTCACGGTGCAACTATCCAGCTTCGCTTTTCTGGTCCTCGGCATGGTAGAGCGAGGTAGCGCAGCGGAACGTTAGCACACCAACAGTGGTCTTACGCAAACCAGGCTGACTCATCTTATCGGCCTCCGCATCATCAAAATCAATGAAAAGCGGGATCTCTCTGGCTCCATACCTCGTCTGAGACTGTCGCTAGTTTCCGAAGGACAATTCAGACGCTGAGCGCGAGAAACCGCCAAGTACCTTCACCAATTCTGTGAGTGGCTATTGCCACCTGCGAATGGAAATCCGGACGGCCAGTCTGGGTGCAAGACTCACACCGCTGGAGGTGGGATCATTCAGGTGATGCCAATCAAAACGACGAAACAGCCTGAGAATTCACCTTCAACACAGTCCCTGCTGTTGGACGATTTCAAACTGTAGATGCAGAACCGAACGCACAGTGTTCGTCATTACGCTGCAACTTGTCTGCATGATTCCAAGTTTCAGCAACCAGATTTGCATCCCCAACAAGGGTAAAACGGACCCCTGAATCACGATCCTATCGAAGGTAGAGACATGTCAGCGTCAAGTAATTCCTGCATTCATTTCCCAAATCGACACCCCCTGCAACGCTTGGGTGTCCTCGTCGTCTTGTTCGTGGCAGTCGGATCAGCCAACACAAGCCATGCCCAAACAGGGCAAGATGGTGGCGCATGGTTTTCGGTGAACACTCAGGGGGTTCTGGGTGATCGCTGTGCACACCAACCGGGATTACGTTGGTGGTTTGATGGCCACCTTCGCTATCGGGATGATTCCGGTGGCTACAACCAGAGCATCCTGCGCCCAGCGTTGGGATACGCTATCAATCGCAATACTGCATTGTGGTGGGGATACGCGTGGATTAACGAGTTACCTGCAAGCGGTGCACCCTCCTTCAACGAAAACCGCATGTGGGAACAATTAACATGGTCGGGCAAGTGTAACGCTGCGAGCATACTCAGCCGTACGAGACTGGAACAGCGTTTTGTCGAAACCGGAAATGACACTGGTTGGCGTTTCCGTCAGTTGTTGAAGATTGACCGTCCTCTTGATTTTCAACCCCGCTTGAGCCTTGTCGCTTGGGACGAAACATTCTTCGAACTGAATGCAACAGACTGGGGACAACAAGACAGTTTTTCCCAAAACCGCCTCTTTGTCGGACTGGGCTGGAAATGCTCAGGAAAGAACCAGCCCAAAATCGAGGTTGGATATCTGAACCAGTTTTTGCGTCGTCAAGGTGCAGATGACCAATCCAACCACATCGCCTCATTGAATTGGTTTTGGACATTTTAAAGACTGACTACCCGCAAGGATTTTCGCAGAACTTAGGGAGAAGCGGGTTTGGTCATTCGGTTTTTCTGCAGCTCAGGCAACACCGGAAGAAAACAACCTGCAGCCCAAGTAGCAGAGGTTTGCAAATTCAATGCCAGTACGTGCAGCGATGCAATAGGTTCCACCATTCTGTCGCAAGCGAGCATCGGCTCGCCTGCTGAATTCAATTCATGTGGATATCAGCGTTTTGCAAAGTTCGAATACATTCTTATCCTTCTCCATTTCAATACCGGCTCGCCGCATCGTGGTGACATTCGCATCCACGGCATGATGCTTCAGAGCCGTTTAGAAACTGCTGAGCACTGCCAACACCTGATCAAAATTCTTTCACCCGCCACAGTGCCATTCGACGGACACAAGTAAGCTTGGCTCGCTGTGCAAGCTTGCTGGCAATCGGGTTGGGGTGCTTTTCTACGCTGCGTTCCTACTCGCAATCCTTGCACAAGTGTTTCACAAAAGTTGATCGATAGAAATCCAACCTTGAACCATTGCAGATTCTCCCGCCGTTAACAGCGGTACCTCCCTTCCGTTTCATCTGATCCAAGTCTTGTCAGACATCAGAGTTCTCTGCGGCAAACACAGACATCAGCAAACGTAATTCCCAGTACCACCGAATTGCGGCTCATACAAATTCCTGAGCAAGCTACCCTGCGATGATGTGAACAAATAGTCACGCCTAAAATTCTGAGTGGCTGCACGTGCTGTTGGTATGATCTACTTTAGCGGAGACGAAATATGCAACACCACAAGCAATGAACAGACAAATGAAGCAAGAATTCAATCGCCGCCGTTTTACAAGATGTGCGTCGATGGCTGCTGGCGGAGCGTTTCTCTCTGGACCAGAAATTTTCTCCCAAGACTCGACTTCTGTGACGGCCGAAGATTCATCGGTCCCAGAAGGCCGCCTGATCTCACTTGGGCTGAATGCTCTGGCGCGAGCTCCTGAGATGAACTATTTTGCAGATGGACACCGCGGCGCGGCGATGATTTCTGCGCATCTACTCTGCGTTGATAACAAACTTGCCCCAGAAACAGTGAAACGGATTCAGCAGCTCTTTAACTTGAATTGGGCACCCAGCAAATTGTGCCAGGCATTTCCTGAAGGCGACCGCGATCCTAAAGCCGTCGAAAAAGTTGGCCTTGCATTAGCAGACGGCAGTGGCGTTTTGCGCCAGGTCGGCCACGACGCAATCTTTGCGATGCATGCCATCAAAGGATTTCGATTGATGCCAGAGTTGGCGACTACAGAACGAGTAGCGGGTATTTGCAATTTGATTCGCTCTTTCAAGCCATGGCGTGACATTGCACCGGACCCCGACGTACAACCCCCACCTTTTTCTGACGAGGTTGCTGCATCACGATTCATTCTTCGGGAGGCAAGCGAAGCCATTGACCGTTTTTCCGGTTTCGGCCAAGGCTTTGCCGGTCACATGCTGACTTTTGGTCAATCCTTGGTGGAGTTGGCAGCCATGGGTGACACGGAATGGTCAGAAAGTTGCCGTGTAGCCTTTCGAAAATATGTCACGGTGACTCGCAAGGGTCCCGCCGCAGGTGATCGCAAAATTGCCGACCACCGACCAAGCAAACTGCGTCCTCTAAAAACTCAGTACTGGAAGCAACGTGGTGACCGAACACTTGGCATCGGCCATGTCTTCAAATACCCCTACGGTTATTACGATCTTTTACGCCGCGCCAACGATGACCAACTAGCCGCAGAACTGGATGCAAAGGCCTATCAGATCTTCTGACAAGGTCACGCGACCCGAAATTCATTAGCCGGAAATTCACTAGATGCTACAGACCTGAAATTTTGATATTCAAATGAACTGAAACAGATTGCGGCGAGGCCTCTGAATCGGACGCCTACACAAACATGGCATTGGCGGAGCATGATCCCTCCACCGGCGACACAAAAAGTTGCCTGGGCTATACTTTAGGTCAGTTCCTTTGCGAATTTGCGTAAATTCTTTTCCTGACTTCCTGACGGTCCTATGCCCAAAAAGCATCTGAGTTTGATCTCTCGTTTTCATGTGATCTTTTTCTCAATCATCGCGTCTTCATCAGTTGCGTACTCAGAGGACTTCGACCCCATTCGCTTTGAGCCCACAACGGTTGCTGTTGATCTTGTCAGGCCGATGGAGTTTGACATTGCCCCTGATGGAAAAATATTCCTGATTGAGTTGGCTGGTGAAATCAAACGGATCGATCCTGTGACCCGAGCGATCTCTCTCGTAGGAAAGCTGAATGTAACCACCGAACAGGAGAACGGCCTGATCGGTTTGGCACTCGATCCAAATTTCTCCAGAAACAATTGGATTTATCTGCAGTACTCACCACCTGACTTCATAGGTCAGCATGTCAGTCGATTTACGATTCTTGATCACAAACTCGACATGTCCAGTGAAAAGGTCATGTTCAAATATGAAGAACAGCGTTTGCAATGTTGCCACCATGCGGGATCTCTAGAGTTTGGTCCTGATGGTTGCCTCTTCATCGGCACCGGTGACAACACGAACCCATTTAATGACTCGCAGGGCTATGCGCCGATTGACCAACGCAAAGATCGCGAACCTTGGGATGCGCAGCGAACGTCGGGCAACACACGCAATTACAACGGCAAGATTCTACGAATTCGCCCGGAACAAGACGGCACTTATTCAATTCCCGCAGGGAATCTATTCCCGAAAGACGGCACCATGGGCTACCCAGAGATCTACGTCATGGGGTGCCGCAACCCTTGGCGAATCAATGTCGATCAAAAAACTGGGTATCTATATTGGGGCGATGTAGGCCCCGATGCCGGTGCAGACGGCCCTCGCGGGCCTCGAGGTTACGACGAAGTCAATCAGGCACGGGTGGCAGGAAACTTTGGCTGGCCGTATTTCATTGGCGATAATTTTCCTTATGGAATTGTTGATTTCGCAACAGGAAAAATAGCTCCCACTCTTGATCCAGCCCGACCAATCAATCGGTCGGTCAACAACACTGGTGCAACGAATCTACCACCAGCCATGCCTGCCATGATTTACTATCCAGGTGTGCCGACGGAAAAATTCCCAGCAGTGGCCAATGGTGGTCGCACCGCCTGTGCTGGCCCCGTTTACTATTTCGACCCGAATTCTTCTTCCAGCCAACGCTTTCCAGAAGAATATGACCGCACGCTTTTCGCGTTTGAATGGTCCAGAAATATGATTTACGCAGTACACCTTGATGAAGATTCAAATCTTAAGACGGTCGAGCGTTTTCTGCCTGAAACAAAGTTTGCCCGGCCCATCGATATGCAATTCGATCAAGATGGTTCGCTCTATGTGCTGGAATACGGAGAGACATGGGGCGTGAATCCTGATTCACAATTGGTGAGACTGGATTATGTAAGAGGGAATCGTTCACCCATCGCGAGGGCAAATGCACAAAACACGATTGGGCGTGAACCACTCACCGTTGAACTCAACGGCCTTCGTTCCTCCGACAAAGACAACGACACACTGAATTACCATTGGACGGCCTTGCGATCAGGACAGGAAAAAGCAACTCCGATCGAGATCGGAAATGAAGCCAAAACCACGGCTGTTTTCGAAAAGCCCGGAGTTTACACTGTGGAATTGAAAGTCACGGACTCTGCTGGTGCATCAAGCGTGAGTTCCTTACCAATCATTGTCGGAAACACGCGTCCCACGGTGAGCTTCACCAAACCAGCCGATGGGGATTTTTTTGTTCCAGGTACACCCATCGAATATCAAGTTGTCGTGAGTGACTTTGAAGATGGCACAAGTGATCCTGATGAAGCTGAAGAAGACGGCAAGCACTTCATTGAACTGAGCGCTTCCATGAGGGTATCGGTGGAAGCGATTCCCGCAACGCCCCAAGCTGATGCAAGCGTTGAAGCACCAGGGCTCGCGATGATTCGAAAAAGTGATTGTCTGAATTGTCACGCCCCCAACCGACCCTTGGTGGGACCAAGTTTTGTGCAAATTGCCGATAAATACCGCGACCAGCCGCACCAGTTGCAAGAATCTGTTAAACGGGTACTGCAAGGGTCGACAGGTGTTTGGGGGAAAATCGGTATGCTTCCTCACCTGCAACACACCCCAGCCGAAGTCACAAAAATGGTGGAGTATGTGTATACCGTTTCCGCTGACTCATCGAATCCCAATGCAAGAGGATTCCGTAATGAACTGATCATGAAAGAAGATGTAGGCAGTGTCGTTCTGGAAGCCAGTTACGTTGATCTTGGTCGGGGCGAGATTCCAAAAATCATCGGTATTGGAAGCGTCCAACTACGAACACGGCATGTGCAGGCTGAAGCCGCCGACAAGTTTGCTGGCACCCGTCCCTTAGGCTCAGAAAAAGCAGAAGGAAAACAGTTCATGGGGGCAATTGAACATGACGGTTTCCTAAAATTTGATCAGATTCGCTTCGACAACATTAAGAGCATCAACGCGAGTGTGGCTAGCGCTGGTGCTGGTGGTGCGATCGAAGTGCGTCGTGGAAGCATAGATGGACCATTAATCGGGAAAGCTACGATTGAGGTCAACGGACAGTGGGAAGAATTTTATGACAAGATCATCACACTTGAGCCCACGACCGGGACCGATGATCTGTTTCTGGTCTTTCAGAACGAAAAGAATCGGGGTGGGCTGATGAATGTCGACTCTTTGACATTTCAATAACTGTTCCAAGTGAGCACCGTTAAACGCAGGTGGACACCAGACTTTGTGACAGACAATGCACTGCGAAGAAGAGACAAGACTTTGGGTGGGTTGGAAACCAACGCCCAACATCACGCAAAAACTGGAAATTTTTGTTGTCGCAAAACACACTCTGTTGATCAGTTACTGGGCTTGTCACGAATCAACTCCAAACCACTGATCATGGTTTCTCCGCGTGAACTGGATAACCCGAGAGTCAATTCACCCTCAACCTTGATTCCCTGAAACTGCAGACTGATTGCGTGCATCAAACCGCCACTTTCAGCAGTCACATCAAAACCTTCTTTCATCGTACTGCCTTGCAGTTGAATTGTTTGCAGACGTTCACCAGCGGCCACCGCATCAGGCTCATTGAAATACAAACGCACAGTGTAGTTGCCTGGCTTGAGACCTTTGAGTTTGAACTCACGGAGTCCCTCTGCGGCTGAAGCATTCACCCAAGGGTACTTCGCGTCTCCCTGCATCCAAAGGCTGTGTTGATATCGATAGCGTGTCATGCCGGATGCTTTGGCATCGATGATCGGTGACGGCCCACCGACCGAAGGATAGTCGAGCCAGAGCGTACCACTTCTGGTGATCCGATCCCCCGGAGCACCGAAGTTGATTCCAATGCGTTGGATTTTCCCGGCAGGAACCTCGCTCTTCCCCCAGGAAGCCCACTGCTCATGCTGCTCAGGCATCGACACCAACGACATCGCCGTGGGCAGGGGATAACTGCAAGTGCACCCTTCATAAAAGTACGGCACGTTCAATACGCCGCCCGATGGAATGATACTGTTGGTACAGCCACTACGAGGGCCACTCAAAAAGACAGTACCACTTTCGATCGTCTTGTCATAAAACGCTGCCGTTCCACTACGTAGTGTGTACAGGTCGCCGTAATCGACACCACCATCACACCCATAGGTTTTCAGGAAAGCACGTGGTTCCATTTCGCCGGTAATTGGATTTTTCCGCTGACCCACCACTGGTTGCTTTGGCTTCCAATCATCTTGCTGTCGGGGCGGTCGATACTGACTTGGTTCGGCAATCGACGGTGATGTAGCGGTGAGCTGACTCCGCAGATCGGAGCGTTCGCTGTCATCAAGGACTCGTCCCGTGTAAATGTCAGATAACACGGGCGGCAGCAGTGGGTAATCAATCTTGTAGTTTCCTTTCATCCGGGGCGCCCGCCAATCCTTCGGCCGAGAAATCATTTCGCCCTGATTGAATCTGGGCTGTGGCGAACGCTTGAAGTGAGCTAGCGTGTCATCAAACCACAAGACACCGAGGGGAAACCTGACGAGTTCATCTTTGCTTAACGCCCAATCACCGGCATATTCATTCGCGCCAGCCAAAGCACCTTGTCTCTCGACAACAAGATCTCCCTTCCTGGTACTTATCACAAAGCCTTGCTGCTTCATTCGATCATATTCAGTCTCGGGCACCACAATATTAATCGCGACTCCCCCGAAAGGCCTGAGTGTCTGCAGCGACGGCGAAACCGACAACTTGTCTCTTTCGGTGACCATCACAGTCGTTAAATAGGGAGGCAACGCGACCTGATCCAACGAACAGTGCATGACCGCGGCCCTTGTCCCGTAGACGCCTGCCGAATCCAAGTCCCGCCTCAACGCCTCGCATCTCTTCAGATCATCGTCCAAGACAACCACATGGTAGTGAGACACCTCGATCAAGGCTTTCACAAGCTGCCCATCAACGAGCCCGCAAACGACTGCGATCCCATAATTGCTTGAGGCTTGGCCAACGACAGTTTCAGCATCACGGATTGCTTCTCGATTGGCCTGAATTTTTTTGCGTGTCTGCAACGAAGCGTTACGCGACTCATCGACCAATCGCTCACCCTCGCGAAAGCACAGGATCTCTCCTTTTTCAGTGACAACAAACAACGCATTGTCGGCGATCAGCATCGCGTGCACAGAACCTTTGACATCCACACCCGGAGCATCAAAATCCAGTACTTTCGAGGGTGTGCGGATCTCTCGACTCAGTTCCGCGACTCCCCCTTCACCGCTACGCACCTTGTCTTCATGCATTTGGCTGTTGATTGATTCGTCAAACGTCAGCTTTCCTCTTCTCAAAGCTCTTGCCTGATCAGGATCCAAGGCTGCAAACCAGCCTCCGGGATAACGTCCAGCCGAAGGCAATTCAAACTCGATCAATTCACCTGTGAGCCGATTCAGTCTGGCGGGGTAAGCGGTCGAGCATGGCACAATCAATTCATCGTCGTCAATCAACAGGTATCCCTGCGGCGCCAACCCACCGATGGCTTGCGTATTGTGCGGTTGCTGACCAAAAAGATACCCCATTCGATCATTACGCCAAACGACTTTGCCAGTATCTATCTGCATGGCATAGATGAAGACGCCCTCAAAGGGCCAGACGCCTGCTGCAAAGTAAACCACGCCATCCTTGACCACTGGACCTCCCCGCACGGGCCACACAGAAATCAAACGACGGTTACCCAGCAGCAAACGTGCACTTGGTGCAGCCTGCTGCTTCCAGCGGAGCACACCGGTATGAAGGTCAACACAATACATGTACCCATCGTCGGAACCAAAGCAAGCCGTCTCGTTCCATATCGCAGGAGCAAACCGCACCGGACCATTGGTATAGTACGTCCAGACAAGTTGACCGGTTTGAGCATCAAACGCCTTCACGGAATCAGTCAAGGATGACGCAACCAACAGTTTGCCTTGCGCGACGACCGGCTCATATCCCGCATCAAATTGCAAGCGTTTATTGTGAAACGCAGGTGTCAACGGAAGAAGCTTCCGAGACCATGCGAGTCGCAAGTTATCAGGCAACTCAGCCTGACTGACTCCTTTTCGTCCAGCGTCATTTCGGTACATCGGCCAATCATTCTTGGCGTTCTGCTCGGCAGCAAACAGGTTGGTGCCTGCCTGAATGAGGGTTACCAGAGTCGTCAGGATGGTCAAAGAACGGATAAGGGAACGAGTCTCGCAGCGGTCCATCTATGATCCCACGGTAATTAGCACATGAATGAAAAACTAAAATGTAACCACAGTTGTGCCACTGGAACACAACGATAGCAAAGAAAGAGCCAATTCCGTTACCCAAACAACCTGTCATGGACAGAATACTTGGTCACCACTGTCCCTGTAGTCCACTGTCCCTGTAGTCCATCTGTCCCTGTAGTCCATCTGTCCCTGTAGTCCATCTGTCCCTGTAGTCCATCTGTCCCTGTAGT
>NZGD01000022.1 GCA_002690925.1 Rhodopirellula sp. | reverse complement strand
GTACCACCAGTCTCACTTTAGGAAGCTACGCCCCGTTAATGAAAGATGCCCGGCAATGCATCTGCATTGCCGGGCATTCGAGTACAGTCGTAGACTGTTGTTGATGAACGCGTGCTAGTCTTTCTCTGCACGGGCTTTCGATGCTGCAGCAAAGTCGCCAGCAATCGCCATGATAAGCTTTTCAGGATCGATGTACTTGTTGATTGCTTTGTTAACACTCTCGACAGTTGCTGCTTCGATCTGGGCATCGTGCTCAGCGTAATGAGACATCGTTCGATCATTAAACAGTGTGGAAAGTAACTCGCTGGTTAAGGCTGCATCACCACTACGACGTACGCGTGCTGCTTGTAGGTAGGCGACCTTTGCTTGGTCAAGTTCCTCCTGTGTGATTCCATCCTTACGGATTTTTTCGAGTTCCTCAATCATGACCGCCATCAGCTTGTCACGATTTTGGGGGTTCGTAATCGCATACAGGGTGAAGTCAACGCGATCGTCCTTGGCTCTTGCCGAGATGCCACTCCGCACCCCATACGAGAGTCCCTCCTGTTGGCGAACTCGGTTCCCTAGTCGACTGCTTAGTGAACCGCCACCAAGGATGTAGTTTCCTAGAACCAGTGAAGCGTATTCTGGATCGGAATCCTTGAGGTTGTACTGCTGGCTGCTGAAGAAAAATGCATTCGCCTTGTCGGGCGTCTCGATGATATCAAGTGATTGCTCAACTTCGGGATGCGGCTTTCGGTCAACTCGTACGAACGGTTGCTCCGTATTCCAATCAGCCATTTGTGCATTGATGAGTGCTTTGAGTTCATCAGGATCAAAGTCACCAACAGCTGAAATTTCACCTGCCTGATTGCTCAGGAAACCGGCGTGCAGGGCACGGATGTCATCGATTGTTACCTTCTTGTACATGTCGATTTCTTCTTCAACGGACATAACATATCGAACATCGTCTTTCGCGTATGGCGACAAGCTACGGCGCACGCTGCGTGGTGCCAACGCTTGGGGTTCAGTCGTGCTTTGTTGCAGACTTGTGATGATTTGGCGCCGCAGCACCTCTAGTTCATTCGCGTCAAGTCGTGGCCGTCTCAGCACGTCTCCCAGAAGCGAAACGGCTTCTGGCAACGAGCTTCGTTTGGTTTTCAGGCTCGCTTGCAGTACGCCAATGGTGGTGCTCATTGACATTTCAATCCGTAGTCGATTGAGTTCGTCCTGAAGTTCCGTGTAATCGTACTGTTCGGTACCGCGGGCCATCAGGATTCCCAGTAGTTCTACTGCCCCGATCTTATCCTTCAACGTGTCACCAGTTCCGAATCGCAGCGTGAGTTGCATGGAAACAGTTTCACCACGAGTTTTCTTAGGTAGAAATGCGTACTCCAGTCCTCCGGTTAATTTGCCTCGCAAGGTGCGTTTTTCGATGGCGTTGGGTTCAGGGTCAATTTGCTCACCTGCCGCAACGGCTTCCCGCCCCTGATAGTCCTTGAGCATGGCGGCAATATCGGGAGCTTCCGGGATGCTGACGCGATCCGATTCCTCGCTCGGAATGAAGAGTCCTGTGGTCCGGTTGTTACGGACGAAATACTTCTCCGCAACTTGCTGCACCTGTTCCCGAGTCAAAGATTCAATTGCATCGCGGTACAGGAAGTAGAGTCTCCAGTCGCCCTGGGCAGCCCAGTCGCTGAGCGAAATGGCAATCCGGTCCGAGTCGGAGGATTCAAGTTCGCGTGCCTTCAGAATCTGCTGGACTGCTCGCTTAACTTCTGTCTCGGTTACCGGGTCGTCGCGAAAAGACTGTTCCGCGATCTCAGTCATCTTAAGACGCGCTTTTTCCAACGATCCATCACCGGGAACTTCTGCCAAGGTCATGAAAAGCCCAGGCTCCGCAAATGCGTTGGCCAAAGCGTAAACGCTGGTGGCGAGTTCGGTTTCTACAAGACCTTTGTAGAGCCGACCTGTGGGTTGGTCACTCAGGATATAGACCAGAGCTTTGGCAGCAGCATAATCCGGGTGGCTACCAGCAGGAATGTGATAGGCGTTGGCTACCAGCTGTGTCTCGCCGACACGGCGAACAACTACCGTGCGTTCTCCGTCTTGTGCAGGCTCTGTCGTGTAAGTGTCATCGAGCGGAACGTCTGGATTGGAGAGGGCACCGAAGTACTTCTCCAGATAACTCAGAGCATCTTCCTTGTCAAATTTTCCGGCAACGATGACCATCACATTGTCCGGACGATAAAACTTGCGATAAAACTGTCTGAGTTTGACTACCGGAACGCGTTCAATATCGCTGCGGTTGCCGATCGTGGTTTGGCCGTAGTTGTGCCATTCATAGGCTGCTGCCTGCACACGCTGCATCAAAACTCGGAAAGGAGAGTTCTCTCCACTCTCGAACTCGTTTCGAACAACAGTCATTTCAGAAGCAAGATCCTCACCTAGAATTTTGCTGTTTACCAAACGGTCTGCTTCCAGTTGGATCGCGAATTCCAGGTTGTCGCCGGTGGCTGGTAGGGTTTCGTAGTAGTTGGTGCGATCCATCCAAGTGGTGCCGTTCATCGAACGGCCAGCACCGCGATCTTTCAATGCCTTGGGAATATCAGGATTCGTGGGGGTGCCCTTGAATAGCATGTGTTCCAAAAGGTGCGCCATACCAGCCTCACCGTATCCCTCATGGCGCGATCCCACGAATACAGTCATGTTAACGGTCACGACCTCCTTACTTGCGTCGGGAAACAGCAAAACGCGAACACCATTTTTGAGCTCGTACTCGGAGATTCCCTCGACTTCAGTGACTTTCATAATGGTTCCATCCGATGGTTGAGCCGCGTCTTCCCGGGGGGAGCGGGGCTTCGCGGGGGGATCGTCCGCTCGCAGTGCTGAGACGGTAAAAATGCTGCAGCCCAACAGGTATGCAACCAATTTTGGGTGCACCTTGAATGCTGACTTTGTGACTTTGGGGTGTATTTGGTGCAGTGCCACTGCCATACTCCTTGAAAATGTGGCGATCATCGATCTCACTACGTGTGCCTCGGATTGTAGCGAGGCAACAACCAACCGATAACAGGACGTCGCGGGTTATTCATGGACAACTACAACGTTCAACGTGATGAAGCTGATGGACCGCAAAATTGGCTCCCCGTTAGCATCACGGAACCACTTGAGGATGGTCAGGCGACTGAGGTGATGATCAAAGAGAGGGTGATTGCAGTGTTTCGCCATGAAGGCAGGCTTTTCGCTATGGATGGGATGTGTGCTCATCAAGGCGGGCCCGTGGCAGAAGGGCATGTTGAACACGGGTGTGTCACCTGCCCGTGGCACGGTTGGCAATACGAACTGAAAACTGGCATTCAGACGATCAATCGCCAGCCACTACAGGAAACATTTCAGATACGTGAACATGATGGAGTGATTGAGGTTCTGATATGATCCTTCCGCTGCGAGTTATTAACGGTCGAGATAAAAACAAAGTCCTGGGCCGCCCGTATGGACTTGTGGCATTCACGGCACTCAGGTGCGATCCCGCCGCCTGTGCGATCACGGAATTCGCGTAGTTCAACGCAGTTGCGGCAGACGCTACGCAGCCTGATATCCTGTGGCATGTAGAGCTGGTGGCCATCATCGTGGTACATGTTTTCACCTCCAGTGTGAACAATGCAGCAGGGATTTCCCCTGCTTTGATCATCTTAATGGCATCGCCTTGATGCACGCGAACCTTGCTTGGCTGGCGATAGCATCGAGTCATTTGGTTGCACGAAGGTACCATTCCAGACGTGACGTTCCCGCGAGCCCGTTTCGGTTGGGTTTGCGGGATGTTGCCTGTATGGGCTCTATTTTCACCCTTAATCGTATCGCCGACGAACCAAGCCAACTCAGTCGACGGGGAAGCCACGCTTTCGCAGCAGAGCACTGGTGTCGACATCGCGTCCACGGAATCGGCGGAATCCCTCGGCTGGATCGATGGTATCACCGATGCTCATGACGTTGTCATGCAGGCTTTTGGCGACATCCTTGTCGTAGAAACTGCCGGCTTCGACGAAACGTTCGGCTGCATCTGCGGTCAAGGCATCCGCCCACAAATAGCTGTAATAACCAGCTGAGTAGCTATCGCCACTGAAAATGTGCATGAAGTGCGGCGTTCGATGACGCATCGGCAATTCGCTTGGCATGTCCATCGCAGCCAGGGTTTCACGCTCAAATGCATCGGGGTCGATGTCATCTGAACCTGCCAAGTGCAATTTCATATCGATCAAAGCGCTGGCGAGGTATTCAACGGTGTCGAAGCCTTGGTTGAACGTCGATGCTTTTTTGATTTTGTCGAGGAGCTCTTGTGGGATCGGTTCACCGGTTTTGTGGTGGACAGCGAACTGATTGAGAATCTCTGGTGTTTCGAGCCAATGCTCGTTGATCTGAGACGGAAATTCAACATAATCCCGCGCCACTGATGTGCCGGACTGCGATCGGTAGTTGACTTTCGAAAGCAAGCCATGCAGTGCGTGACCGAATTCATGGAATAGGGTTACCGCATCGTCCCATGAGATAAGTACGGCTTCGCCGTCGGCGCCTTTGATAAAGTTCGAGTTGTTGGAAACGATGGTTGTAATCGGCTTGCCCATATTTTCCTGCGCTCGGTAGTCCGTCATCCACGCTCCACTTCGTTTGCCTTCGCGAGCGTAGGGGTCCAAGTACCACAGCCCGACATGTTTACCATCGGCATCTGTGACCTCCCAAACGGTAACGTCGGGATGAAAGACGGGGATACCGCTGAGCTGTTTGAAGTGCAGACCATAAAGTTGGGTAGCAGCCCACATCATGGCTTCACGCAGTTTGTCCAGTTGCAAATACGGTTTGACCTCATTGAAATCGAGGTCGTATTTCGCCTTACGGACTTTTTCTGCGTAGTACCGATAATCCCATGGTTCGATCTTGAGCTTTGCTCCTTCTTCGTCCGCGATGGCCTGCATGTCTGCCACCTCCTCACGCACTCTCGCAAGAGCCTTCGGCCAGACTTTCATCATCAGATCCATGGCGGCTTCTGGCTTCTTGGCCATGGTCGGTTCCATCCGCCAGTGAGCGTGAGTTTCATACCCCAGAAGCTTTGCACGGGCGGCGCGAATTTTCAGAATTTCTGCAATGATCTTGTTGTTGTCGTACTTGTCTCCATTGTCGCCTCGACTGTAGTAATTCCGCCATACTTTTTCCCGCAGAGGGCGGTTGCTGGAATAGGTAAGGAACGGATCCATTGACGATCGCGTGTTGGTGATGGCCCAATCGCCGTCTTTGTTGTTTCTGTCCTGCGCCGCATTTGACATGGCAGCAACCACGCTGTCTGGCAGGCCAGCAAGTTCGGACTTGTCTTTGATCCACGTGACATAACCGTTCTCGTCTGCCAAAACATTTTGGCTGAAATCGGTGAACAGACGCGCCAGACGCGTGTTCATCTGTGAAAGCTTTGCCTTGTCGCTGCGGTCCAGTTTGGCACCTTTTCTCAGGAACGTTTTATAGGTGTCGTCGACCAAACGGCGTTGTGCAAGATCAAAGCTTCCGTTCTTCATCGCGGGACTCTCGTAGACAGCAGAAATCCTTGCGAACAGCTCTTTGTTCTGATAGACGCTGTCCTCGTATTCAGACAGCTTGGGCACGATCACTTTCTCAATATCTGGAATCGGACCCACGTTGAGATTGGATGTATATACGAAGAAAATCGCCTCCAGTCGGCTCAGTGTGCGACCCGCGCGTTCCATCGCGACGATCGTGTTTTCGAAGTTGGGTTCGTCTTTGTTGTCCGTGATTGCCTTGATCTCGGCATTCGATTCAGAGATAGCTGCATCGAAAGCTGTTACAAATTCCTCTGAACGCACGAGATTCCAAGGGGGAACGCCACCGTGGGGCCCGGTCCAGGGTTGAAGCAGAGGCGAGTCAAGTTCCATCTTTTTTGCAGCTCCCGGAGCTTGGCCGAAGATTGGGTGGGAAGAAAAAGTGATCGCGACTGCAATGGACAGCGATGTGAATAGGCAACGGGTCACGTTAGTCATCCTGAGAAGAGGCGTTTACGCAAGTATCAATACCAGCACATTCTAGCAGGTTGTCCCCACGTTTTGTTCGGGGTAATCGCCGATCAGCGTTTGGCGTAGGATTGGCTTCGACGTAAATATGACGCCGCCATCAAGGTGGTCTTATGGCGTCACGAGTCACAAAATTCTGTAACTGAGAACGGTGCAGCAATCCTGTCGTTTTTGGGGCTGAGAACCTGAGTCCGGCCAAAACAACCGGGCGGAGGTATTATCTCTTCAGCAGGCCTGGAGGAAACTAGAAACCTTGTGGAAACTAGAAACCTCGTGGAAGCATGAAGCCTGGTGGAAGCATGAGTTGTGTCTCCATCAATACGCGTATATCAAACAGCATCACTGTGCTGGGCATGTCTTTTCCCAACAACAGCCCTCATCAACGATTTTGAATTGCAAAGTCTCTAGTTGCTCGAGTAGTTCTGTTCGGTCGCGGTCAATCGTTGTTTCTACGATGTGGATATTGCGCTGGTTCAGTGAATGAATCAAACTACCAATCAGATATGACTCTGCTGGTTGCAACGTACCCCGAGCGTGTTGCCGCTTCAGATCTAAAATCGCAGCTGTCGGTGACATCACTTCCGCTTCCGGATCGCTGAACCAAATCGAAACGGAGGCCAGCGACGTTCCGCCGCGTTCTTGTAATTCGGCTGATTCGATGTCGACGTGGCCGAGGCTGGCGGCAATCCGGGCCTCTTTGGGTAAGGTGGTGGTGCAGGTGACGTTTGTGTTTCGCCTGAATTGCAGAGCGGATCGGTTTACTGGCGGCCGATACTGTGCCACGTTTGCCGTCATTCGAAGGTGTGGTTTCCCCGGGGTGTATCCACCTTGTTGGAGAAAGGACTGACTGCGGTAGTCCGAGAGCGGTACACCGATGCCATAGCCAATGGGCTCAAGACCGGCATAGCCACGCTGGTCATCGCGAACCAACCCGACGCGAATCTGTGATGTGGTTTGTGGGGCGTTTTCCATTGCTGCGAGTAATCGCAGTGCGACCGCATCGTCGCTGCTACTGGCTAAGCAAATGGCGTGCACGATGGTAGCCTTGCTGTCGTCCTGCGACGGGTCGCGGTGGGGCGGAGCAAAATGACACCAACCTGTCACTGTTCCCTCTGACTCTGCCACCAACAGTGTTTCAGGGTCAAAAAACGTGCGAGCTAACACTGCCTGTTCGAATTTTGCCTGATTCACATACGGTGGCGGCCCCGCAGTTGACCAATGTTCAACCCAGACCCTTACCAGATCAGGTAAATCGGCGTTTCGGAAGGTGCGGATGTACAAAGCGAACCTATCACGCGTCAATCAGGGCATGCATTTGAATTCAGGCCATGCGTACGTCTTTGAAATCGAGCCTGCGCCGCAGTGGCCCTGATGGGCAACAACCTGCACGCAGTTCGATGTGACTCGCACATTCTTAGCCGGTCCCGTTCATGATGCCATATCCGGGTACTCAGTTGAAGCGGTCCAGTCTGTGAAAGTGAAAAACGGCGGGGAAACACGCCCGCGCTTCCCCGCCGTTTATTCATCAACCCGCGAGAAAAAGTCGTTGCCTAATCGGTTGCAATCCCACACCACAACCAATCTTGCCACGACCCGCTCAGTCGAGCGCGGGCCTCCCACATTGGTCGACCCCCGCCGGTACGAAATTGAATCGGCCGATATTGCTTGTCTCTAGGCTCGGAACTGACGTTTGTCTGTGAAAGAGGGATCATGACGTCAAAAAATAGCGGACATGCCGGTTGTCCCGATTACGACGGCCACGCAATTCCTCTGATCACGCTCATTCTTCGATCTTTCGCGCCGCTACGGCTGCGGTTGTTACTGCTGAAGCGAACGAATGCCTCGTTACTGCTGCAACCATTGTCCTTCATGCAAGGCTCTGCCTTGCTTGGTGGCGTTCACCTGCAAGCTTGGTTTTTCGTTCATTGCCTAACAAAGCGTTGCGCCGAGATGAGTTTGCGATATGAATCTGTGGTTCATGAATACAAACATGAACCTGTGCGCCGATCATCGCGCCGTTCTTGGGCTCTTGTTCTTGGGCTCTTGTTCTTGGGCTCTTGTTCTTGGGCTCTTGTTCTTGGGCTCTTGTTCTTGGGCTCTTGTTCTTGG
>NZGD01000021.1 GCA_002690925.1 Rhodopirellula sp. | reverse complement strand
CGACGCGACTGCCAATCTTGCAACTTGGGCCGCTGATTAAGGCGGTCGCTGTACCCTGGGATAATTCGTTGACACAGAACCTGTTCGGGACTCCTGTCACGATCAAACCCGTCCAGCCTTTGTACCTGCCCGGCAGCGTCTTTTTAATTGCCTCTCTGGTGACCGTCGTGCTGCACCGTATGAGTACGGTGTCTGTGGGACGAGCCGTGAAACGTTCTGTCAAGATGTTGGGGTCCGCATCGGTTGCCTTGCTATTTGCCGTGCCAATGGTGCAAGTTTTTTTGAATAGCGGGCAGGGGGCCGCTGGATTGGACAGTATGCCAACTGTACTTGCTGAGGGGGTGGCATCGCTCGCGGGGCAAGCGTGGCCGGCCTTTTCTGCGATGATTGGAGGACTAGGAGCTTTCGTTGCAGGCAGCAATACTATCAGCAACATGACATTTTCTTTTTTTCAGTTCGGAGTCGCTGAACGAATCGGCGCGAATCCAATCTGGGTGGTGGCTCTGCAGGCTGTTGGGGGAGCTGCCGGAAACGTGATTTGTGTTCACAATGTTGTCTCCGCTTGTGCTGTGGTGGGACTGGTTGGACGCGAAGGCGATGTGATACGGATAACAGGATTTGTGTTTCTGTATTACATTCTTGTGGCTGGAATATTGGGCATGTGCCTCGCTTGGACTTGACTGCATGGATCTGAATTGCGGGCCCCGCCGTGGTGTTCGGGACTCTGTTTACTTCTGAAGAACGATTACGATTACGCTTAAGATTATTAAACTCGAGATACTGAATTTATGACCATTGTTGAACCGCTGAATCCCCGTGAACGCTTGCTGATGGGCCCCGGTCCGAGCACGGTGCCCCAACGAATTCTTCGTGCCATGGGCGCATCGACACTCGGGCATCTCGATCCGCAGTACATCGGATACATGGACGAGACCTGTCAGATGTTGCGTGATGTGTTTCAGACCGATAATGCTCTGACCTTTCCTGTCTCAGGCACCGGAATGGCCGGGATGGAAACGATCATTGTCAATCTGGTTGAGCCAGGTGATGAGGTGATCGTCTGCATCAACGGAGTTTTCGGTGGGCGAATGAAAGACAACATGGAGCGTGCGGGGGCAAAGGTTCATACATTAGAGGTGCCTTGGGGTGAAACCTTTACTCAGCAGGCCATCGCTGAGGTGATTGCGAAGCATCCGGCTGCCAAGTTGTTGGGGATTGTGCACGCCGAAACATCGACTGGTGCGTTGCAAGACCTCTCAGGAATCGGATCTCTTGTTCACGATGCCGGAATGCTGTTGGCGGTCGATACCGTGACCTCTCTGGGGGGACACGAGGTGAAAGTCGACGCCTGGGGTATCGATGCAATCTACTCTGGCACTCAGAAGTGTTTGTCCTGTCCGCCAGGCTTGTCACCCGTCTCCTTTTCCTCACGAGCAATTGAGAAAATGGATGCGCGGCAGACAAAGGTCCAGAGCTGGTACCTCGATGTTTCCATGCTGAAAAATTATTACAGCGGCGGCGGTGGGCGTGCGTATCACCACACGGCGCCCATCAACATGGTTTACGCTTTGCGTGAGGCGCTCGCGATCGTGTTGGAAGAAGGTTTGGAAACACGGATTGCAAGGCATCGCGAAATGCACCTTTTGCTGCGGGAAGGCCTCGAGAGTTTGGGGTTGAGTTACATTCCCAGTGAGTCGCTTTGCACACTTAATTGCGTGTCGGTTCCAGAAGGCATCGATGAGGCTGCAATTCGCAGTCGCTTGTTGAATGAGTACGATATCGAGATCGGAGGTGGGCTTGGTGTGTTTGCCGGCAAGGCATGGCGAATCGGCTTGATGGGACACAACGCGAATCGACGGAGCGTGGGCACCCTGTTGGCCGCTTTGAGAGATTGTTTGAGCTAGGTTCTGTCGGTTCTGAGTAAGAATCAACGGATTCTCAAACTGTTTGTCCGTCGCCGCAAGGATGCACACGCTGTCTGCTTTCAATTTGAAAACGGACGTGTTAGCCGAGAAGAATCTGTTTCAAGCTGAGGCGTGATCAAGGATCTCGATGAGGCCTGAGTCGTGTCGGCCGCTGTGTTTATGTAACTTTGGATAAAACTGTAATCAGGATCGATGGTGACTTCACTCGAGGGACTGGCATCCATATTTCCACCATCACGATTTGTTCGTGATGCGGCAAACCAGGCGGCTTTTGAATCAGATGGTTTGACGGCGTTTCGGGCGAAGCCCCGTGCTGTCGTGATTCCGGAGACTGCCGAGGAAGTGATTGCCGCGGTCCGTTGGTGTCACGGAAATTCGGTTCCGTTCGTGGCACGCGGCAGTGGCACCAGCTTGTCGGGCGGGTCGTTGCCCGTTGCTGATGGGATTGTGATTGCGCTGAACCGTATGAATCGTATTCTCGAGCTTGATCCTGACGAACGCATCGCGGTGGTTGAACCCGGCGTTGTCAATCAGCACGTCTCTGATGCAACCTCAAAATACGGGCTGTATTACGCTCCTGATCCTTCGAGCCAAAGCGTCTGTACGATTGGTGGTAACGTCGCTTTCAATTCAGGTGGGGCGCATTGCCTTAAATACGGAATGACTTCCAACCATGTGATTGGTTGCAAGGCGGTTCTGGCGACAGGCGAGGTGGTCACGATGGGCGGACGCAGTGTTGAGTCCGTGGGCCCCGACTATACCGGACTGTTCTGTGGCAGTGAGGGGCTGTTCGGAATCGGGCTTGAAATCACGCTACGCTTGTTGCCCAAGCCTGAAAAATTTCACACGGTTTTGGTGGGGTACGAGTCGTTGCAGGCTGCTGGCGATGCCGTTTCGGCGGTAATCGATTCTGGGTTGCTGCCGGGAGCCCTCGAAATCATGGATGCTTTGGCGATTGAAGCGGCCGAAGCGGCAGTGGCTTGCGGTTACCCGCCTGGGGCAGCTGCCGTCTTGATTGTAGAGTTAGAGGGGCCTGCTGATAAAATTGAACATGAACGAATGCAGTTGGATGCCATACTGGCTAAGACCGGGTATTTTGCAGAACGCGTGGCGGTAGATGAAGCTGATCGCCTTTCGATCTGGCGAGGTCGTAAATCCGCCTTCTCTGCCGTGGGGCGTTTGAGCCCTGACTTTCTGGTTCAGGATGGCGTGGTGCCACGCAAGCGACTTGGAGAAGCATTGGTTCGGATTGAGCAGCTTTCCCGGGAATCGGGCATTCGTGTTGCCAATGTCTTTCACGCGGGTGATGGAAATTTGCATCCTTTGATCATGTTCGATGGCAAGCAGAACGGAGCGCTCGAGAAGGCGGAAGAACTGGCGGCAAAATTACTGCGGTTGTGCATTGAAATGGGGGGCTCAATCACGGGAGAGCATGGAGTGGGGGTCGAGAAGCGAGACTTTCTGCCGGAGATGTTTGATGCTGCCACGATGGAAATGATGGAGCGTTTGCGTTTAGCATTTGATCCTCGGCTGGTCGCAAATCCTGGGAAAATGTTTCCTGGAACGGAGGCACCCACTTTGACTCTGAACGGTTTGCATCCACTCGAAAAAGCCGGGGTGATCAGCCGTGAATGAATCAGTCGCAAGCCCACAAACATTCGATGAACTTCGAACCATTGTGAAGTCAGAGGCGTCGATTTTGCCCGTTGGAAATCGGACCAAGCAGCCGTTGGCAACCGACCCGCAGGCGAGCGTGATTTCACTTCAAGAAATGAAGGGTATTCTCGAGTACGAGCCGTCCGAATTTACCTTCACTGCCTACGCTGGCACCACCATCAGAGAAGTCAATCAGGCATTGCAGCAGCAACAACAGTATTTGCCATTCGATCCCATGCTTGTTGATGCTGGCGCGACACTCGGGGGATCGGTTGGGGCTGGGTTGTCGGGGCCTGGAAGGTTTCGTTTCGGAGGCCTGCGTGATTTCATACTCGGTGTGAAATTTCTCAGTGGTGATGGTGAAGTGATCAATTCTGGCGGCAAAGTGGTCAAGAATGCAGCAGGTTTTGACATTCCAAAGTTATTGACCGGCAGCATGGGACGTCTTGGCGTGATGGTTGAAATGACCTTTAAGGTATTTCCGATGCCTAGCTGCAGTAAAACTCTCTCTGTGGCGTGCGATTCGCTGCAGACTGCGATGCAGAGAATGTCGGTTGCCGCCGCGTCGCCATGGGACCTTGACGCAATCGACTATCGCCCAGCAACGCAGGCGATTTTTCTACGCGTGGCAGGCCCCGAAAAAGTGAATCGAATTCTCGTCAGAAAGATCAGTGATCTTTGGGGGGCTGATGTTACTGAATTGCCCCACGGTGCGGCGGCATGGCAGTCGGTGACTGAACTGACATGGTCTCAGGAATCTCGGCCGTTGGCCGTTAAGGTCCCCGTCCATCGCTCAGTGATGGGGCCGCTCGTGGAGCTGGCTAGCCAACGATCCGGTGTTGATTTGCATTTCAGCGCAGCAGGGGCTACCGGTTGGCTGCTGTGTGAGTCGCAAGACGATGTTGATCAATTGGATCGAGTCCTGTTGGAGAAAGAAGTCGCTGGTTTGGTCGTTCGTGGGGCCCCGACGCGACCGAACATTGGTAGCTGGCCACGCACCGAGATTTCTTTGGCAGTGAAGCGGGCCATGGATCCCAGTTCGAAGTTTCCTCGTCTCTTTCATAGTTAAAGTCAGCTGCATGTTGCATGAAATCGATCCTGAACAGCATGGGCCGTTGGGGCCAGAGATGGCGTCTGCGGTGAGTACCTGCGTGCATTGCGGTTTCTGTCTGGCTGCATGTCCTACATATAAAGTTCTTGGACAGGAAGCCGATTCTCCGCGTGGTCGAATTGTGTTGATGAAAGAGGTTCTGGAAGGAAAGCTGCCCTTGGATTCGGCGTTACCACACTTGGATCCCTGCCTTGGGTGTTTGGCCTGTGAGCCAGCGTGTCCCTCGGGGGTGTCTTACCGCGATCTGATCAGTCCTTTCAGGTCCAACGCCGAGAGTCGGCGACGTCGGGGGTTAGGTGAGCGATTCAAACGTCTTCTGACTCGCATGACGTTGCCCTACCCCTGGCGATTTCGCTTGGCGGCGCAGACGGGGCGATTCGTCAAACCACTCGCCCGATACTTGCCGAACACACTGAGGGTGATGATCGGTTTGTTGCCTGATCAATTACCAACCCAGCAGAAGTGGGACGCAATCTATCCGCCGGTCGGGACCAGGCGAGGCCGAGTTGCATTGCTGACTGGTTGTGCCCAAAGTGTGTTAGAACCAGACATCAACACCGCAACCATCGAGGTACTGACAAGAAACGGTGTTGAGGTCATCGTCCCGCAAAAGCAGGGTTGCTGTGGTGCCTTGAGTTGGCATGTGGGAGATCTGGGGCGTGCCAGAGGATTTGCAAAAAATAATCTGGTGGCTTTTCCTGATGACGTGGATGCGTTCGTCACCAATGCGGCGGGTTGTGGGTCGGGGATGCATGAGTATCCACAGATTTTGAAAGGCACGGCCGAAGAATCCGCAGCGAAACAGTTCGCTGACAAAGTCTGCGATGTATCGGTCTATCTTGCCAAATTGGGTGAGCTGGTACCAGTTCCTGACCGGGGGCGACCCCTTCGTGTTGCCTATCACGATGCCTGTCATCTGGCAAACGCGCAGGGGGTTCGCGCTCAACCCAGGAGTCTGCTGCGGGCCATTCCGGGGGTCGAACTGTGCGAGATTGCAGATGGTCATCTTTGCTGCGGCTCTGCGGGCACCTACAACATTGATCAGCCGGAAATCGCGGAAACGTTGGGACGCGAAAAGACCGACAATATCGTTAATACGGAAGCCGACGTGGTGGCGACCGGAAATATCGGTTGCATGACGCAACTCAAAACACACTTGGAACAGCGCCAATCCTCGATTGATGTCAGGCATACGATGCAGGTTCTGCGGGATGCCTATTGCGGAGTTGACGCCTGATTTTGTTGTTTCCTGCTCTCGTTCGTCGCAAGCGGATGGACCTTGTTGTTGCATGGAACAGACATGCTGGCTTCCTGGCCGTTCAATGTTGCGATCTCTGAAATTTCAGCTTCCTGCCCTCACCGGACTACCCTGCCAATGCCTCTGTCACACTCTGAGTTATTACAGTTGAAACGATGGAATACACCGACCATCTACAATGGTTGGGAGCAGATCACCAAACGTGATTGTGCAGCAGATGCATTCAATCACGAGGAAACTTGTGATTTTATGCCACAGATGGGACCCATGGTTGGGTATGCCGTCACGTTGGTCATCGAGCCGTCAGTGAAAGCACACAAGAAAATAGCCAACGCGTGGGAAGATTACCGTCAGTATGTGGCGAGTCAGCCGGGCCCGAAAATTGTGGTGGTTCAGGATCATGATAAGCCCCATGTTATCGGCTCATTTTGGGGAGAGGTTAACAGTAACGTGCACCGTGCCTTGGGTTGTGTCGGGACGATTACTGATGGAGCAATTCGTGATGTTGATGAGATGACCAATGCAGGTTTTAAATCGCTCGCACGCCGGCTTTGCGTCGGGCATGCTCACTCGATTCCCGTTCAGTGGAATTGCGAGGTGGAGGTGTTTGGTCGAAGTATCCAGCCTGGGCAGTTGGTTCACGCCGATAAGCATGGATTCCTTGCGGTGACACAGGACGAAGAAAGCGAATTACTCGCAGCATCACTCTTCATGGATCACAATGAATGTGAAACCGTGATTGCAGCAGCGAGAAACTGCGCTGGATTATCAAGTGAGCAAGCTGTTCAGCAAATCAATGATGCTGGTGCCGCGTTTGGGGCCGCTACACGAAAGCGTTTCGGTGCTGAGGGCGAGTGGTAGCGGTACTGCTTTTTACGGCGAAACAGTCGCTTTCGCAACACATTTCCGCTTCGGCCGACAGAACCGACACCTGAATTCCTTGCCCTATTTCAGGTGCGACTTCTGGTTGTTATCCCCAACAGTCGGTCGCGCAGCGAGTCATAGGATGCGGTCGCTCGTGTCTATTCGACGTCAAGCATGAAAGTCCCATTGTCGGCTACGTCGAAAAGGGGACGGCAGTAACGACCGCAGCCACGGGGGCCGCCGGGGCGATAGACAAGGCCGATTGAAATGTTCCAGTTCTCTTCGGCGAAGCCTCCCGTATTGGTCCCCTCATGAGGGATCAGGTATGTAGCACCACTACTCAGGCTGCAGTGATGGGTCAGAGGAAGATGGAAGCTCGCGGCGAGCAGACCGTCTTGATTGTCTGTCCACCCGACCATCAGATCGTACTCGCCATTTCCTGCCAGCGGTTTGCGGTAGAAGAAGCGGAACTGGTCGGTGGGCTTGATGCCAAAGTCTGCACTCACTGAACTGCCAGCGATGGTGGCTGAGATGGTTTCTTCGCGTACACCCGTCATAAATTGGAATCCATAGGTGTCGCACTCGCGTGCCCGCCAGCTTAGCTCTCCACGTAGTTGCAGTGAGTTGCTTTGGAAGTACCAGTCCTGATTCATGTAATCGAGTACGAGGCCGTATTGCACGCCGTAATCGACGCGTCGAAAGAAGCCTGCGGTGACGAAGACTTGGTGCCGCGTATCACTAGTGAACGCCGAGCCAGAGAGGTTGTTTTGCGTGCCTCGAACACCTATCTGAGTCGCGATATCCAGCCCCAGTAGCTGATTCATTGATTTTCCGCGGTTGAAACCTTCGTAAAATCCGAAGCTCCCACTTCCGGTTTGATCATTGTTGATGGCGATGTGATTCAGAGGTCCTGTATGTCCTTGAATCCCTGCAAAGAACTCATAGCGGCACCAGTTGAAGCGTATTCGCGGTAGCAGTGTAGGCTCAATGTCGCATGGGTTGCAGACATCGCAACCACAGTCGTCCATGATGTCCATGCCACAACCATCCCCGCCGCCGTAAATCTCGGTGGGTTGATAGATGATCCCGTCGCACTCATCGCAACCTCGATCGCAACCTCGACATCTTGAAAGCAGACTCTCGAAGCCACAGCCCACCTCATCGAAAAATCCACGCGGTTGTTCAAGGCCGCAGCCAATTTCAACGATACAATTTCCACAATCGCAAACCGGACCGCAGTTGTTGGCGTAGGTACCAGTGAAACCAGCCTGCTGGATAGGTTCCGCATCGACCGTTTCTACTTCCACAGCGTCCAAAACGTGAGAGATAACCTGGGTGTCACTTCTATTCCCCTGCTGATGGGGCGCCCTGAAGGGTGGGGCGAAATCGCCATAGGTCGGAGAAGTCGTAGCTGAGCTGGCAGATTCCAAGGCCTGTGAGCGATTTCTACTTACCGCTTGTCGCGGTTGAGCATGGGACGCGCGGGCCTGACGAGATTGCGAGCCTTTCTCAGCTGCTAAGATTGATGCGGGCTGGAAAAACGTTGCGATCACCAAAAAGCTGGCGACGCAGAGCAGTTCAAGAGATCGGTATGACGTTATCATGGTTTTACTTAACAGCGTTTGTGACCGCATGAGGTGCCTGAAATTACGCCTCTGAGGAATCCTACTTCTAAATCCATCGGAACCTGCTAACCCGCATAATGAATAAATCCTTCCTAATCGTTACTTTTTCACACCTGCGCTGCTCTCCACGGCTGCGTCAGGATTTGCTTTGTTTCGCCGCTTTCGCAATCTGCGGCCTCCTGTCAGCTGGTTCGCTGAGTCCGGCTGCTGCGCAGGACGCCACTGCTCAAGACACTGCTCAAGCCACTGGGCAGCAAACTGCTGAGACACAGGCTGCTGAGACACAGGCTGCTGAGACACAGCCCATTCCCGCTCTGGCTTATCCACTCGCGGTGACGGTCAGCGGCGATGACGTTTACACGGTTGATCTGGACCTGCCAGGAGTTTGGAAGACAAGCGATTCCACAGCCTTATTCGCTCAAGGGACAAAACTGCTGAGGAAGCCCATGAATCGACCTCGTTGCGTCGTGATGCATCCTGCCAGGGGGATCTTGGTGGGTGACACTGCGACTCGCGAGATCTACTGGATCGAGTCGGAGGGGGCAGAGCCAAAGCCGCTCACCAATGGATATTTAGGGGTGGTGATGGCTTTGGTGGTGAGTCCCGATGGAAAAACGATCTACGCCGGTGACGCAGAAAAACGAGCCACTTTTAAATTGCCTGTCGAGGGTGGAAAGCCTGAGTTGGTCGCCCGCGTCAATGCCCGCGGTTTAGCGTTTGATTCCGATGGCAAACTTTGGGCGGTCACTCCTGACGCTGCCGCTGTCAAACGCATCGATGTCGCTAGTGGAAAGGTCGAAGACATCGTTACTGGTCGACCTTTTCAATACCCCAACGGGCTGTGTTGGGCCGGTGATCACGGATATGTCACCGATGGCTATGGAAAGTGTATCTGGAAATTCACGCCCGATGGAAAGACTGAAAAGTGGCACGAAGGTGAGCCACTGGTAGGACCTGTTGGCATTGCGATCACCGATAAATCGATTTTTGTCGCTGACCCGAAACAAAAAGAGGTCTATGAATTCGATCGTGAATCCAAAACACCGAAAGCTAGGCTGGCCCCCGCTGCTAAATAGCGATGCGGTTATTAGCCACGCGTTAGCGACGCGAAGATGGCGTGCGGTGAGGGCTCTTGGATCGTTTTTCCGGTTGCCCACATCAGCCGTTCGCGAAGATCGCATTCCGCTTGCAAATAGGACACGGCGTCCAAAATTGGATGACATGCCTGAGGTGCATAGCAGTTCGACGTAGCGAGCGGAAACACCCCTGTGCAGGGATGACTGTGTGCAGGGATGACCGATTGTCAATCAAGATCACAAAGCTGTCTGATCGAAGTCTGCCATTTCAGCTCGCTTCCGTTCAGCCTTGGCAGGCCGACGTCGTGGACGCTGCTCGACTAGCTGCTGGCGATTCTGCTGTCAGCAGCAACGCGGTCGGACATATCGTAGGGATGAAACGACCTACCGATCTCCTCAGCCAATGTCTGCAAATACAGCTTGCGGAAACGTGATTCCGTGGTCTCGCTGGTGTGTTGACCAGCCATGGTTGGGTAACGGTATTCTTCGAGCGACTTGGTGAAATCAACCTCGCCGGTGGCAACGTCGATGACGGTGATCGCGACATCAGAAGTGCCGCAGTACAGCGTAGGGCCGTCACGAAGACTGAAGTTCCCGAGCTCGATCCCTATGACTTTGTCAGCTTTTACGCCCTCTCCGATTTCCGCAAAGTCCAGTGAATCCCAGCCGTTTGTATCACGCCAATGACTGATCTTGTCATTGCGAACAATCTTGATCCCCTTAATCTCTCGAGCCAGAATTTTGCCGACAAATGAACTCAGCTCTACTGATTTCTGATCGCGTGTGTAGGAACTGCTGTCGGAAATCGTAACGACGGCAACAGTAAGGTCTTCAAACCCCTCGTATTCGGGCGGAATCATGTCCATTCCCACCGCATGCATGAGGTTCGACGCCAGGCCAAGGCAACCCGTTTGCAAAAGTGCTGCCCCAGAAACCAACGCCATGCAGGCTGCACGTCTGCTGTATTTGGGGTGGTTGGATTTGACGGATTCTTCGTTCAACGACATCGGTCTGATTCCCTTTGGCACTGCTTGTAATGCGATCTATACGACTTCTACATACGAAGTTTGTGCCGTTGCTTGCCACACCGATTTTCCGTCTTTCAGGCGAAACGAGGTGTTTTTTTGAACCAATCTGTTCTTTGCCCTTCGCAATCTTTTTTTCACCAAGCCTTATTTGATTGGTCGCATGCTTCGCTGCAGACGTCGTGACGCAATCACGCTTCGTGCCAGAGGTATGCCGCTGGTGTTTTAAGCGAGGGGCAATGAATCAGGTCTGCAATGAATCAGGTCTGCAAGCGAATGATCCAGTCCACAAGAGTTACGGCTAAGACGCCCCCCGCGGCCAACGTCAGCCAAGTTTGGACAGTTGGCGAGGGAAGGCGACCGCAGCGAACCACTTGAGCTGCAGTCACTGTCATTGCGAGGCAAAGCAATGCCAGCAAAAAACCACCTGCGTTGGTGCTTACGCTCGACACCCAGTTCCCCCTAGCGAAATAGGACCATGATGTCGTCATGCCGCATGCAGGACAACGAACTCCTGCGAGAAGCCGCAATGAGCAGGGAGGGAGCCCGAGTTGTTGATGCGTTCCCAAGCCCCGTTCCTCAGGGTTGAGATTGCCAGCAATGACGAGCAGCGTGAGTGGGGTGAGGGCAACAAGAAAAAAAACAATTCGCAGGAGAACCTGCTTCGATGCCGGAGGGTCTGAAGCAGCGTAAGGAATAGATCCAGCGTCGCTGGTGGCTCTTGCGGTCGTTTCACTTTCACTCACACCCCTGTCAGAGATTTCCAGCTGGGAAGGTGGCGTTAAATCGGAGTTTTGGGCTGCGAGTGGCACAATTTCGTCACGACTTTTCTTTTTTAGAGGAGTTTTTTGATGCTTTTGCATCGCAGCAGCAGAGGAGTCGCGGTCTGATAGTTTTCGAGTCACGAAAAGAACCTGCTGGCAGCTTGGGGGGGTTGCGTAGGTGAATAGGGGTAATGGGGCGGCTTTTTTCGGTTGTGCCGATGCTTAATCTGGGCTGGTAACATTGTCTTGCAATCTATTCGGTCTGTGTCGCGTGCCGTTCAGGTCCCAAAAACTCAAAAAGTACCAAAGAATTATCCTCTCGTTTGCCCAAGAGCCGTTGACGGACTTTGATTCGACCCCTAAATTCTCGCTTCGCTCGCGGGAAAAGCCCCGAGCACCCTGACAGCACGGTGTCGCGACGCCGAGATTTGATCTCGGGACGATTCCGGTCTGCAGGGCCCACTGTATCACAACTCTCTCATTGGTCACCCATCTGTGTCTGCCGGAGCAAGCGAAGTAATTCGAATTCGTATGGAAGCGTACGACCACTCTGTTTTAGATCAGAGTGCCCAAGAGATTGTCGATACGGTCAAGCGTACCCACAGTGAGGTGCATGGGCCGATTCCATTGCCGACACGCGTGGAGCGTTACCCGGTGCTGTCTGGGCCGT
>NZGD01000020.1 GCA_002690925.1 Rhodopirellula sp. | reverse complement strand
CCAAAGAACCTTTTCGTGGCTTCAAGATCCTTGGCGGGAATCTCAACATAATTGATCTTTCCGGTCTCTTTCACAGCTTCCTCCTTGATGCATAACGCTGAGCGCACCGGCGGCCTGACAAGGTCGTCCGAATGACGCGGCTTGTTAAAAAGTCTCCAGGGCAAACGCCTGATAAAGCAGAACGATACCGACGATGAGCGGCATGAGGGTATAGCCTAAAAAATGAACGACAAACCCGCCTTTGTCACCAAACTTCTCTTTCATCGGTTCCAGCTTCGCGAACTGGTGAGGAGCTATCTGCCGAGCAACCAGGGTGTATAGGCCAAATACGACTGCAAAAAATCCAATCATGGTGTTCAATTCCATTTGTGAGTCTCCCTTTTTAGTTTTTAACGCCGTTGTTTAGCGGCAGCCTTGGCAGAGCGAAGCGGCGACAAGGCTGTCCGGTGGAGGGCCATCGGCCCGGAATGGACTTAATGGCCTTGTTATTGGGCTGAAAAGCACCTGGCTTACGGCTTGGTGTAGCCATACTTGCCCCAGTCCTTAAAAATCGTTGCGACAGTTGCCATTGCTTCTTCCTTCGAAAGCTCTACACGTTGCAACAGAGCAACTGCTCCCTCTTGATCGCGAGACAAAATGGACGCATCAAACTCATCCATGATACCGACATGAAAGAGACGTTCATTGATGGTCATTCCAGCCAATTTGCTCATAGTCGTCTAGAAGCCCGATAACGCTGAGCTGAGCGGCGCCACGACAGTGGCGTCCGGTGGACGGCCGACAGGCCGGGAACGACCTTAAGCGGCTTGTTATGGTTTTCTATTTCGGCAGCTGTTTCCATGGGTAGCTTCCATTTCCCTCGGGACCGGACTTCCATTCTTTGTACTCCGCTCGCATGCACCTACCGCATGGCCTATAACCGGCCTGAATGGCGTCCTGCTCATTAGCGAAGAAAACACGGTGCTGCGCATAGCCTTTGGAAAGGGCGCTATTGGCTGCCGGGCAATCCAATCGACCATAGATGCCAGCTTTAGAATTACCGCCTAAGGCTCCCGGCGTTTCGCTAATGATCGTACTTCCATCAGCAGCCATTAATTTATAGGTCTTCATGAATACTCCCTTACCCATAACGCCAGCCAAAAGCGGCGCCCTGACAAGGGCGTCCGGTGGAGGGCCGAAGGCCCGGAACAGACTTAATGGCATTGTTAATTTTGGACCCGTCCGACTCCAACAGTGTTGTGGGAGGGCTTAAACTTTTCAATTAGATACTCTTCGAGGCTCGGAGCTTCGAAGAATTCACCTATGCTGGCGGTAACAAGAAAATGAGGCTTCACACTCCATTCAGTTTCCTTTACTCGACAGCTTCGATCGCTTGCGTAGGAAAAATAGGAGCTCAATCTTCTGCCAAGATTTTTTGCTTTCCCGATGTAAAGTAGGGACAGGTTTTCATCGAAAATAAAGTAGACGCCAGGAAGACCATTATTAGGCCAAATGCTTGGCCAAGCATATTCGCTGTCCTTGGACTCCTCGTCCGGATAAAGGTTGTAGACGGCACTGATACTTGGAGGGGCCAAATTGGGGTGACGGTAACTTTGGTGGTACTTCTCAATTTCACCTTTGATCGCTTCAAGACTTTCCATATCGACTAACTCTCCTTGAAATTAACGCTTTGGCTTTGCGGCGCACCGGAGCATAGCGTAGGTGCGTCCGCCAACAGCCATTTGTTAGCTCTCAACGTTTCCAGCCCTCATCTTCGAAATGAGAGTACAGAGACCTGGAAAATCCATCGAGACCGGGAAACAATGTTGCTGCATTTACATTCATCAGGTGCAAATCCCGCTTAATATCAGAGTACATACTAGGATCAATAACGATTTTGAACACACTACACTCGTCGTTAAGCCTATCCAGTACATCATTGATTTTCTCGATTCTAGTGGGGGCGGGCAAATCTTTTCTAAATGGGTCTGTTGTTAGCGAAAGGTTGTATTCAAACGCTTGTCTACCTTCAAACGGTATGGCAAAAAGGCCTTGCTGTGCGGCTAACCTTTCATTCATCGAAAACGGTTCAGAAATCACAGTCAAAGGGTTTCCGGTCTGGGCCTGTATCGCTGCATTGCAGTAGTTAACGCTGCCAAAATCGCTAATATCGGAAGATCTCACTTCCTGCTCTGTTCGTTTCCCTTCAGACGCTATCCGAGGGGCATTGAGACAAAACACTGCACTTTCATTCACATTTTTCTCAACTGCAAAGAAACAAGCGACATAAAACGAATGCGTGAGGTCAAGTAACCGAGTAGGTCCGCCGTGGTGTTGAATAAGCGAGAACCATTCAAGAAGATTCTCGCTATCAGGGGCGTTGGTAAGATACTGAGACGCGCGACGTTGAAACTGCTTTAAAACTAGGTTTTCAACATCAGGAATTTTCCGAATATCTACTCCATTGAGACGAGCTGCACGCTCCAACGTTGTTTCAAGCTTCCACGATGAGTCAGATTGGCCCCTGAACACCCAACCGGAGAGTGCATACATCAGCTCCCTCGCGTCCCGCCATGTTCTAGGCTTATGTTGACAAAAAAGATACTCGTGCCCGTTCACTACAGATTCCCCCTTGGGAGCTAACGCTTTTGTTCAGCGGCGACCTTTTCGAAGAGAAGCGTAGAAAAGGGCGTCCGGTGGAGGCCCGTCAGGGCCGTAACGAACTGGAATAACTTGTTAAAGGTTTTTGAACGCAGCTCTCGCTTTGTAAGCGTTTACCAACTGTAATAGACCAAGCACGCTGAGAGCCGCAGCCAGTGCGCTCAAATCATCCATATCTAGCTGTAAAAGCGCAGCCATCCCTATTGCCAATACGCCACCTACCACGTACTCAATAGGCTCATAACTGTATCCAAACTTCAGTGACTTCCCATAGAGGCCGGGGTCAAAATCAACTGGTACTTGCAATTCTTCCGATTGTTTTCTGGCGAAACGATTCACTTTAGCGCGGAAAAATGACCAATAGACAATTTCTTTTCCCGGGAGCGCAATGACTCTGAAATTTCTACCCGATGTTCCCGCTGTAACTGGAGTTAGGCGCAGAGCAGTAACTTCCGAAAGATCAGTTAGCTTTATCGTTCCATCCAAAAATTGCCTACGTGCCATTACAACTGATCTACCTTTAACGCGAAAGCGAAGCGGCGCGTCTCACGCGTCCGCCTTCCGTGACTGATTAGGAATTTTCATCACCGAGGAACTCTGAGATCAAGTGCCATTTCTCCTCGTACTCATGGTAGTCAGGAATGTCCTTTAAATTCACCTTTCCCCAGTCTTTGCTCCGCGGTGCGTTGCGAATGATTTCGACGGGAAAGATATAGTACTTGGGAGGCAGAACTTCTTTTTTTCCGTCCTTGGAGCCACGATTCAGTAAAACCACCACGACAAAATCACAACCAAAGTTTTTGATCGGAAAAGCTGCAGCACCAGTGCGCCATCTGCTTTTAACCTGAATCATTGCGGATTTATTCGACTCAGGGTTCGTCGCTACCAAGTCATAACCTGGCATATTCGTGTAGGTTTTGTATGAAGCTATCTTGTGCAATAAAAGCTGGCCTAGCACCAGAAACTCCGCACCTTCTGATTCGAGTCTAGTATCAAGTCTTGGCATGCCTCTCCTCGATGCATAACGTGCTTGAATGACTGGTTAGAAAAGCCTAGCCACCGAAATTGGAGGCAGACTGGATCAGCGTGGCTGAATTTTGAACGCTCCATAGCACCATTTCTGAGAAAACTTTCCGAAGCTCATCTCGCGCACTGTCTTTAGCCGCGCCAGCAACAATATTCTTGGCAGCGTTCAGCAATCGGCTTTCTCTTCCGGGCGCCGACCTGATTGCTTCCAACCCCTTTGCAGTTAAACAAACGTTTTGAAATTCACCACCACGGTAGCCGTCGAAGGTTATGAAACCTGTATTTGCCAGCCATCGGATTGTGGGTTCGGCTAATCCCGCAGGGCTTTTATGCCGAACATATGCATTGATTTGGCCGGTTTCTTCTAGAGGTTGTTCAGCCTCATCCCAATATTCATCTCCGAGTTCCAGAGCCAGCCGCTTTGGATCGATAGTCTTGGGGAGCGGGAAATATTCGTACAATTCAGCAAACAGTAGTCCGGATAAAGCTTCAAATATCTCGATATTTTTCATGCGTACCGTCCGACGGCTTTCTAACGTCTTGCTCACCGGTAAATTGGGAGCGTAGCGAGCAATTTATCCGCGTGAGGCAACTTGTTATGGACTTTCTGAATGGGCAACTGCTTGCAACCTCTCTCGCAGGCTGCTGAGTCCATCCCAATCATCAAGTTCTGGCGGATACGCACGAGGGTCTTCAAGACCCATCTGTTCCAAAGTGTACCCGGCTTTACCGTAGTTGCATGCCCAACAAGCTGTGACGAGGTTTTCGGGTTTGGTCTTCCCTCCGAGGTTCCAAGGAATTACGTGGTCAACGTTTGCACGGAACGCCAGAACAGCCCCATGGCGCTCAGCGTTAGTTCCCGTGGCACGGAACGTTTCGGCGCCAACGGCTTTGCCGTAGGCGGCCAATACGTTCTTTGGCACCACCCCCAAGCCGCAGTACCTACACCTGAAGCCGTCGCGGGTAAGAATTTCTTTGGCGTACCGGTCGGGCGACCGAAGCGGGTCAAGCGCTGAACCGGGAGCTGTGGGGGAAGGAAGATCAAACAGTTTGGTCCGGTACATGCCCGATAGCTGGCCGTGTTCGACGTACCAGTGCCTCAGATCCGCACTCCGAACCTGTTCAAGTAGGCAGGCGGATTCTGAAACCTTTCCATCCGCCGCCGCAGCTACCGCTACAGCGAATTTCCTTAGCTCGTCGTGAAACCAACCGGGTATTGGCAGAGGAGCGCGGCTGTCCCAGTGTGTTGGGTCAGCGCCAAGTTCGGAGCAAGTTCTTTGTTTCCTACACATGGTTTCCTCGGCCATTTGCCGACCTAGGCTCATAACGCCGCCAGCATGCGCGGCTTTGTAGTGGAGGCGCAGCCGTAACGGAAAAGCCGTCGCCGTGCCTGCGATTGTTAAATGGCCCTGGGCACACGGTCCAGCTGAGCCACTGTTTGATTGAGTTGCCGGAGTTTGTTGAGAGAGACTTGAAACTGGCCGTTACTCGGTAGCCGTTTACCCTTAAATTGCTCCCAAACAAGGGCTCCTGGCCCGTTATAGATTTCCTCAAATGTACCGTCACGCAAGATCTTAATGATGATCGCATGCTGCGGCTGGCTCCGGAATGCAACAGAGTTGGATTGCGTGGCTTTGATCTCAACTTCCACGCCGGTTTCAGTAACAGCGTCATAGCCTTTGTTGGACGCCGTCTTCAGCTCAAGATTGTATGCATCGGCCACGAGGCACTCACCCAAACTGCCAACCATGTGACCATCCGGGGTAAAGTGCCTGCCTGGGAACATGGTCTCCAACTCATTGACCGTGGCATAGAGCTGGGTGACTAAGCCCCGGAATTTATCGTGATCGATCATAGACATTTAACGCCAGAGCTCAGCCGCCCCTTTAGCGGTCGGCTGCAGCGACTTGTTGGGCAAGATTCGCACCTCATGCCGAGGTCAAATATATTCATTCCATGCCTATTTGGGAGGCAATCAATTTCACGATGAACGACTGTGTATCCTTGCCCGACTCAGTGAGTATGATTTGATGCGGATTTTCGCACCATTCCTCAGTTTGCTCTTCGGCAATGAAAGTGATCTGGTTTAGTTCATCTAATTTCTTTAGCGTTTCATATCGCGGATGGTTGTTTAGGTTTTCATACGGAAAGCATGCTCCACCCTCTCCGGAAATACCTAGTAACTCTGTGACCATGCTTGCATCAAAAGACTCCAGAACACTCGCGGTTTCATTGGAGGGAATGGGTAAGTCATTCTTTCGTACCCGAAGTTCCAGATCTCCAAGCTTCAGTGAATAGACGTCCAGTATGCGATCTGCTGCATTATCAACCAATTGATAGACGGGCGAGTAGAACAGTATCAAAAACGTAAGTGTAACTGTTGGCCAAGCTAGCGCTTTAATTGCCTCGATAAACACTATCGCCCTGGAATGTCGGTCATCACTCATTTCGATCCTCCGAATTGATCTTAGAGACCCATTAGATTGCTAGCTAGCCAGCTTCCCAACGCTGAGCTCTGCGGCAATTTCGGAGCGCAGCGAAGGAATTGTCCGACAGCAGCGTCTTGTTACACGTTTCCTGGTTAATCATTGCCGTAATCGGGTTCAAATTCGCGTTCCCTCTCCTCCGTTTCGTAAAATTCGTCCGGAAGGGAAGACGCATCAATTTCTTGAGCACCATGCAAGTGCAACCCACAAACTAGGCAGGCGAATTCTTCTGTGGCATAGGTGATGTCAACGTACTCGGTGAATGGATCGTCGGGATCTTGGTCATCAGATATTTCTTCGTCGTATTGGGTTCCACCAATTACGCCCATACCGCCACAAGCGGGACATTCATGTAAAACATAGCCGTCCACAGAGTAATCAAACTTATCATAGTGCCCCCAAGGCCTCGCCTTCTTTGAGGCTTCGATAAGATCCTCACGCTTCTTTTCGCTCTTGTGGGTTGATTTAAAGTCTTCCAACGCATGGTCGATTCTTGTTTGGACCATCATCGATATTGCTTTCCGGGCATCTTCCAGTAATTGCCTCGGCGCTTGTGCTTCATCAGCACCTAACCATTGCTCAAGTTCTTTATTTTGTATATCGAGGAGGGTGTAAGCAGCGTGCCAAAACTTAGCTTCCCATGCATCAGGGGACATTCCTGAAAAAGGTGACTCGCCCGAATGAATTTCTGAGTTTCGCCTCAAAGCTTGTTGTTCACAAAACTTCTGTATTCTTTTATCAAAATCTTTCGATATATGCGATAAACGTTCAAATAATGTTTTAGCGGTAATTGTTTTAACATCTGGAGATAGAGGGTGGCCACAAGCTGAGAAGAGAGACTGGTAGTGTGTAGGATCAGCAACCAGTGCAGGGTGTATAGTGCTTAAAGATGACTTTGCTAATAACTCTAGAGCCAGAGATGCCCATAGCTGATACTCATCCAGAACGCCTTCATTTTTTGCTCTTAACCCTCTTGCCATGTATATCTTGGATTTGGAAAACAAGGCTTCTTCCGCAAACGCTGGGCTAATTTTTTTACTCATTTCACTAATACTCTATGTAATTCTCGGGATTCGCTCACGTTTATGGGGTCATTGGAACGACTTCGGCCGTGTAGAATCCTCCAATTATCGAGCACCAAGATATCGTTTTCTTCCCATTCGATTTCTATTTTTACTGACTTATCTAAAGCAGAACTTAGTATTTGCAACGCTTTTTTCGAATCTAGGCCCGTTGCATGCATGCATCCAACGTCGTAGCGTATAAATTGATTATTATCCGAGACAATCGACGAGTAAAACGAGCGTGCACCATCTTTTACAAGAAACACAGCATTTTTTAGCAGATTGATATCGGAGTCATCTAATTGTAACGATGCCCAGTCAATCAGAAGCGTTTTTCGATCGCAGATGCCAGGCGATTTGCAGCCCATAACGATATATTTACAAGGCGTTGACCAATGCGCCGTATCAACGTGATATGGAAATGACGAAAGCTGATACTGTGCACTAAGCGAGTTGGCATAAGCTACATCAACGGACTTGGGTTTGAGAACTTCCACAATAGACCTTCTTCGCCTAGCACCAACTGGTTGACCTAGACGGCTTGCAATCCGACACAAATCATCATCTAGGTTGGGCCCCAGTCGCTTCCCTTTCCACCACCCTCTCTCTTGCAGACTATCTAGCATCAGCGACGCTGCCTCTTACGTGTAACGCCGCCATAAACGGCTGCCGGAGCAACGCGTAGGCAGTCCGGTGGAGGCCGCATCATTTGCGGCCGAAACAAATTTAATGGCCTTGTTAAATGGAGTTAGCAATCACCACCACCGCTGAGATCGCCAGCAGCCAGAAACGTTGAGCCAGTGCTCGGGTTTGAGACCACTACGGAATTGGCCCGCCGATCTTCTGCTAGCTTTTGCTTTAACCTGAGGATCTCTTTCTTCTCTTCTGCAGTGAACCGCTGTCCTGCTTCCAAGCTTGCACCGCAATAAATGCAGGTGTCGGTGACCGTCTTTTGAATCATCCGATCACAGCTGTGGCATTTACCTTTTAACATGCATGCTCCTGCTGCCATTTAACGCTTTTTGTTTAGCGGCGCCCCGACAGGGGCGTCCGGTGGAGGCCACAGGCCGAAACAAACTACAACTACTGGTTAGGTGAGGACTATGGTTAATCTCTCCCATTTCTCATAGGCTTCACTGCAAGAACCACCTAAAATCATATTGAGGATGCACTCTGTATTTTGATCTTCTCTAGGAGGTTCGGTACCTCCATAAAATTCACATTCGTTCTGATACTGTCGATAGTTATCCTGATTACTCAGGTCATCTGTTGCTCTTTTTTTAAGGTTTAAACAGTACTCCGAAGCTCCGTAGTACCTATAGCTTCCCGCAAGGGATTCGCGGCTTTGATTTGAAGCACACCCAACCAGCAAAACCCCGAAAAAAAGAACCAATAAACGTTTCATCATTCCCTGTAACACCTAACGCCAACAGCACGCGCGGCTGCGGAATGCAGGCGAAGCCGCAATGTAGCAGACGTCGCCGTGACTGTGATTGTTAGGCCTTACTTGAATCAATACCATCAGGATCAAAAAAAGTCGGCACATTGATTTTTAGTAGCTGCCTCACTTTTTCGGCTTTGATAGCATTATAGTGTTCATACAGAATATTCGTCGCACGCGGCTCTGTTAGATTGCCCAAACTATTAGATATATCAATAAGATAAGAAACTGACTCATAAACATCAGCTTCACTTGGAAGCCCAAAAAATTTGGAAACCCGACTATAGTTAGGGATCAAATACGTTCCCGATTCTAATTTGGAAGCTATCAGTCTGAACTCCTGAGAGGCGCCATGAATAAGAGCTATTGATTGCTCCTTATCCTTCTTTCCTAAAACACCATAATTAATCAATGCAGCTGATGTCTCACCTACCAAAGCTCGAAAATTTTGTACCGGCTCTATGTAGATGCGCAAAATTATCTGCCCAATAACAAAGGTGATAACGCCGGCTAAAATTGTAAAAAAAATACTCATACGATGTCCTAGCCTAACAGCAATTAGACAGAACGCTTCATGATTGCAGAAAATTGACCGCTTCGTTATTACGGCTTCTGGATCACAGTACGCAGTGCCCATAAATTTATAAAACAACAGGTTAGCCCACTACAAACTGGCTTTCCATGTAATCATTTGACATCTGTGATCCACGCTACCAATAATACTGTATAAATAAACAGTATTGGCAGGGAGCCGGGACGCATGAAGGGAAAACAACCTCGCTTACGGGACCAGGTTCATGCGGTTATCCGCGTGAATCATTACAGCATCCGTACCGAAAAAACCTACTGGTACTGGATCCGTTACTTCATTCGTT
>NZGD01000019.1 GCA_002690925.1 Rhodopirellula sp. | reverse complement strand
ATGGCGGGAGCAGTTGCCATCGCCATCTTCGCCAGTGTCCTACCAGCTCTCAGAGCAGCACGGATGCACCCCGTAAAAGCGCTACGATTCGAGTAAGAATGGCTCGTGCGATCGACGCGAACTTTTGCCGAACTCTCATAAACAACACAGCTAAAACATGAATTCAGATACAGTGCTTCGTGCCCAGGATGTTTACAAGAGTTATCACAAGGACCGTATAGAAGTCCCTGTTTTACGGGGCGTCAACTTTGACGTAACAGCCGGACTTGTGACTGCGCTCGTGGGCAGAAGCGGGAGCGGCAAAAGTACGCTCATGCATCTTTTGGCGACACTCGATCAGCCTGACCGGGGCGAAATACAATTTCAGGGCGAACGCATTGATAATGCGGCACGCTCACGGCGAGATCGTTATCGGAACCATGACATTGGAATTATCTTCCAATTCTATCACCTGCTTCCCGAACTCTCTGCCATCGAAAATGTGCTTGCTCCAACCATGATTGGCAGATCCGCGTGGAATTTTTTCAGACATCGAAAAGAGGCCAAAAGGCGAGCTGAAGCGATGCTCGATCGGGTTGGTTTGTTGCATCGGGCTTCCCACAAACCAGCAGAGATGAGCGGTGGAGAAATGCAGCGAGCAGCCATCGCACGAGCCTTGATGACCGATCCAACTTTGCTGCTGGCCGATGAACCCACAGGAAATCTTGATACAGAAACGGGGCTCGATATCCTGAAACTGTTGACCCAACTGAATCAGGATGACGATTTGACCATCCTGATGATCACGCACGATGATTCAATCGCTGAATCTGCAGACTGCTGCCATCGCATGCAAGATGGGCAACTACAGCAGGGAATACCTGAACTTCTTATCGCGTAGAAAAACGTAAGTGATCAGTACGACAACGTAACTGAGGCGACAAGTGGCTCGTACGCCATCGTAGGGTTAAGCGAACACAGCTTTATGGTTCCGCAATCACATCCTCGGTTGAGGGATCATCAGCAGGCCAAAGCACAACTTGCCCATCACTCCCTGCCGTCATCAACAAATCACCATTGAGTGTCGTGTCCAGTGCCGTGACGTCTCCCTCATGTTGTCGCAGTGAGATAATTTCACGTCCCCCGATCGACTCTTCTCCCTCAGTTGTGGCAGCAGCGAACCGGGGATCCCAAACGCGAGTCGTACCATCCTGAGACGCTGAAAATACTCTCAAACTACGCACTTCACTTCCGACCAAGCCAACATCATTGACTGCTCCTGCATGACCACTCAGGGTCACAAGTTCCATTTGCCCCCCCGGTCGAGGAAGCCGCCAAACAAGCACATTCTTTGCAGTGCTACCAGCTGCAAGGAAATCACCGTTGTCAGAAATCGCAGCACATGTGAGAGTCTGTGCCTCTGGCACCTCCACAACAATCGTTTCATCGGCATTGCGCAGATGTCGAAGACAAGCCAATCCCTGAACTCCGACGATCCACAGTCGATCGCCATCCTTGGAGAACCGAATTCGGTGTACCGCCTTGGGTTGCTCTGGTTGCTGTTCCGCGATATTTTCCGTCGCGATATCCGTATAGGGTTTTACTTCCCTTGTCAGTGGATTGAATTCCCAAAACTCAACGACTCCCTTGTCTCCACCAGTCGCAAACATGTAACCAGTGGACCCGGTCCTGACAGGTGAAAACTGGACCGTCCGAATTGGCTTGTCCGATTCAATTTTCGCCAAGGCTTTTCCTGAGACAGCGTCCCAGATTTTTACTGATCGACTTGCCGTCGCAACGTACTTTGCATCAAACGAGAAACCAGCCTCAGTCAATTCCGCATGTGCACGATAACTTTTTTCTTCACGTTTGCTTTTCAGATTCCAGAGAAAAACGCCGTTGTAATTCATCGTGAGTAACTTCTCACTACCCAACGGTAAGATACCCTCAATATCACCACGAACCGGTGGCATGATAAACAACCTGCCGCCATTACTGGACTGATTTGCCTGCGACAAAATCTGTTTGATCTGTTGCGAACTCTTGAAATCATTGGATTCAACCAGTTTTCCCAAGTCCCATACACGAATCTCGGAAGTGTCATTTTCATTAGCCGTGCGACTAACAAGAACCGTCTTGTTTGACGGATCAAACCGTGCGGAAGTGACCCGTGCTCGACTCACAACACCCGCGTCATTTGACCTTGGCACCACGGTCAAATCCAAAACCTGACCCAAACCTGAATTTACATCCCACAGGGTCGCAAAGGTCTTGATATATGACTTGCTCGCAACCTCGCAGACGGTCAACAAGTGCTTTTGGTCCTCAGTGAAAGAGAGCCTAACCACGTAACCCAACTGCTGAATGCGAATTCCCTCCTGACGTTTCTGCAGGTCGATTTCTGTAACTGCCGCGTTATCAGCAGCAATGAAAATGGATTTCCCATCAAGCGCGAAAACGGAATCATTGATCCGTCTTCCTCGCAAATTGATAATCGGCTCACCTATCTGTTTACCCGTTTTCAAATCCCACAAAGTTCCGATTCCGAAATCATCACCGGCAAAGAGTGTTTTCGAATCTGGTGAAATAGCATAGCTGGACGCACTTTCCTGACCGGGCCTGCCCTCTAGTCGCCGACAAAGCTCCGGAGAAGATTTTCCACTTGTATCAAGCTTCCAGAGAATCCCTCGTGTTTTTTCGTCACTGGAACCTGTCAACATCCAATGACCATCTTTGGAAACTGCAAACGAGGTATTCAATCCTGTCTTATTGGCTGATCCTATTTGGATGCCTCGTGACAGATCCCAAACACGGATCGTTTCATCTCCACTTCCGACATAGAGCAATCCATGTAGCGGATCAACCTGCATCGACATAGCGACAAAATCAGTCCCTTCCTCCAGCGACAATTCTGATATCTGCCGAAAAGCGAGCGAATCATCATCAACACGAATAATCTCAGCCTTATGGTCACCCCGCGCGATCACAATCTGCTCGCCCGACGGTGCAAAACTAGCTGACCATATTTCGTCTCGAGGATCGGATGCTTTCAGGGCCTCTCCTGCCCGTTGGGACTTGAAGGCCCCTACATAGGTTGTGGTATTCCAAATACGGACAGTCGCATCATCCGATGCTGAGACGATCATGTCATCCTGTCCGGCCACAAAATCAGCTCCCACGACCCAGCCTCCATGCCCTCTTAGGGTTTGCCTCACTTTACCCTTATCAAGATCCCAGATTTTGACCGTATAATCGTCGGAAGCGGTCAACACCGATGCTCCATTCATGCTGAAACGAATCGTTTCAATCGCGTCGCTATGTGCTCTCACTCCAGGACTGTTACGCCCCTGTGCAGCAGGGGATACCGCACTGGCCCCTGCCACTAGGTCAACATCTTTGAGTGATAACCCCACTTCCACGTCACCGTTAGCCTTAACGTCTCTGCCAGCGACTTCAGTGGTACCAGTTTCCGTTTTGCCCGTTGCGTTCGTCGTCAGCAGACTCTTGTCCACCGCAGCTTGAATCGAATTCAAAAACTCCTGTTCACCCTTCGCAGAGACGGCAGTTGTGTCCCAAATCAGTACATTGCCAGATACATCGCCCGAGGCAACAAGCTGTCCTGTTGGGTTAAAAGTAACAGCCGAGGGCATCGCAGCATGACCAGACATACGCCCTAGAAGTTGCAAGCCAGATCCATCGGGAGTCTCAGTCTTCTGCCAGACCACAATTTTCCCACCTCTTTCATCTCCGACGACCGCGGCCAACAACGTACCGTCACTCTTATCAACAACTGCAATCTGGCGCACCGGAAGAAAGTGCCAGGCAACCGCGTCTTCTGCAAAAGCCCCGTCAGATGACTGCTTCCATGACCTGACCGTTCGATCTTCTGATGCGGTCCATAAAGTCTCGGCATTATCAAAGCAGAGATCTGATATTGAACGTTTGTGTGCAGTGATTATCACTGAGCGACTCTTCAGAGTGGCCATATCATCCAGTCCAGTCGCAACCACGACGCTCCCATCAGCAGTACCAATTGCAAGTGTGTGACCGTTTGAGGAAAGAGCGACACTTGTAGCTTGCTTATTTCCAAGTATTTCCGATGATATTTTCCCTTTTTCAACCACTTGTTGCTCAGCCCCCAAACGGAGAACCTCAACAGTGCCGTCTGCCAAAGCAATTGCGCCAAAATGCCCCTCAGTACTCATGGCCAGGTCAACCACCGGTGCCTCACCACTATCAATGGCCGTCGACTGATTCGCCTGCCGCCAAAGCCATCTCCATTCCCATCCTTGGGTCCGTCCCAACGAGTTTGGATTTGATTTCAAATCTAAAAGAATTTCACGTGCCCCATCAGCTTCGTTACGGTCAAGCCTTGCCTTGGCCAGAGCAATCTTAGATATGTACTCCTCGTACTCCGCTTCTTGTCTAGCGATCAATGCCTCTTCCTTCGCCTCTTCCTCTTTAGCTTGGGCAGCAAGCGCATCTTCTTTAGCAACAAGAGCGACTTTCTCCGCTCTCAGAGCTTCTTCTTTCGCCTCTTCCTCTTTAGCTTGGGCAGCAAGTGCATCTTCTTTCGCCTCTTCCTCTTTAGCTTGGGCAGCAAGAGCCTCTTCTTTCGCCTCTTCCTCTTTGGCTTGGGAAGCAAGCGCGGCATTTTTAGCTTTTTCCTCTTGGGACTTGGCAGCAAGAGCGGCATTCTTTGCATCGTTAATGAGATACAGAGCGCCTGACCCGAAAATGATAATGAAGGCAAGCATTGCCAAAGCAGCTTTACGCAAGACCGCAACTCTGGCTGCATGCGAATCTCGGAGCTTAATTGCAGCTTCCAACTCGTGCAGCAGTGCAAAATGCGTTGGATCATCTTGACTCAGAAGAGACAGCCCAAATTCGTAATCCCCCTTATCGCAGGCGATTTTGGCATGAACCAACTTGGTCTTTTCCAATCCTTGCTTTGCTTTTTTATTATCTGGCCACGACTTCAATGCCTCTTCATAGCGGAAAGCAGCTCGAGAGAGCGACTCATAGGATGCCTCCTGTTGCCCGAATTCCAAATCCTCAGTGGCTCGAACGGTCAGCGAAATACTTTCGGCGTGCTCTCGATAGGCGCGAATGTCATTTTGAAAACTAGCAACATCGGGATATCGATCTTCCGGCTTCGTTGCCATTGCTCTCATCGCAATATCAAGCAGCTCACCCTGTTCTGCTTCACTTACCTTGCGAATGGTATTACGCCGGACCGATTTCAGGCACTCTGCCACACTCTTCGCTTTGTGAGGGGCCGAGCCCGTCACAATCATAAATAAGGTCGCACCAAGCAGATAAACATCACTGGCAGGACCAATTTTTTCTAGCGGCCCGGTCACCATTTCTGGAGCCATGAATGCTGGAGTTCCTCCAAGCCCCGATGTTGCAAAAATAGAGTCATGTTTGTCGTAGCTTGCTGTTGGTAACGCCAAACCCCAATCCATAACCATCACAACCCCGAAGTCACCCAGCATGATATTTTCGGGCTTGATATCACGGTGTACCACACCACGCTCATGCGCAAAGCCAATGGCATCGCATGATTTCATCAAGATTTCAAGATTCTCTTCACGCGAATTCTTTTTAATTACTTTCGACCAAGGCGTCCCAACGACTCGCTTCATCGAATAAAAAAGTTCGTTGCCCTTTGTGACAGCAACATCATGGATGGGAACGATATTCGGATGATCAAGATCACCTGTTACGATTGCTTCAGACAGGAACTGCTGCCTGCGTTCCTCTTCAACACTCTTGAGCTTTCCAAGACGCTCGAGCTGCGCGCGTCGCTCTCCATCCAATGGCTTAATCAACTTCAACGCCAAGAGACGATTGAGTGAACCCTGTCTGGCTACAAACACGTCTCCCATACCGCCCTGACCAAGTTTTCGGACGAGTCGGTAGTCATCATCAGTATTCTGTTGACCCTTTACTTCACTAACCGTCCGCTGGCGCAACCGGCTGAACTGATAATCAACCCATGTTCTCCGCGGTCCAGAACCAGATACAACGGTCTTCCCGGATGGGGGTACTTCACCCTGGCCTGCCAAACTCCATGCGCTAGCTTCCTCATCCGAAAGCTCACGAGGATTGATCGTTTTACCTATCTCGTCGCTTTCCAGCACAGATGAGTCGACCGTCTGCACACTCGGGTTACTATCGTAACCGTCATACGTGGCTTCCTGAGCATCTCTGATTGTGGATTCAACTTTCCCTCGCCCATCTGCCTCTTTACCTCCTGTACCTGGGCGGATCATTGGCTGATCGTCAACCTCGGGTCCAGTCATGACCGTTTGATCGATCTCCCCCTCCATGACGGTCTTGTCGATATCCTCAGACGAAGAGCCAGCATTTCCTGATTGTGACTGCACATCACTGCCAGCCTGATCATCAGTCAAAAATGTTGCATCCAAATCGTTGACCGTCGCATCAAGATCAACATCAGCCTCGCCATCATCCGCTTGGGCTTGAGTAGCCTTATCAATCATTGACGGTTGGTTCTCCCCACTCTCCTCCGTTGTGGTTACGTCCAACTCTTCCAGCGTCGCGTTTGGATCAAAGTCAGCGACTTCACGCCCCTCCTCTGACTCAACTGACTTGGTTGCGGCTTCTTCCGCCTGTTTCAGATCGACACCAGCGGTTGGATCGAGACCGACGACTGTCGCATCAAGATCAACATCGACATCTCCGCTTTCACTGGACACATCATCTTCATCTATATCGACAACAGTTCCGTCACTTGGGCTTTGACCAGCATCCTCCCTATCGCCACCCTCTGTGTCACCCACCGCTTTGTCTCCCCCCTCTTGGAAATCCATGGATTCAATACCAACAACGGTGGCATCAAGATCGACTTCAGAGCCACCATCCAGACTGCCTGAATTTTCAGTATTTCCCACAGTTCCATGGCCAGGCTCATTATGGTTTTCTCCCCGTTCTGGCAGTTCTCCATTTTGCATACTTTCAGCATCGTTCTCCTGAGGAACAGGCTTTGACTCATCATCTTGGTTGTTCTTGTGATTGACCATTTCAATTCGTTCGATCTGAGTGATCTAAATTGTCTCTGAATCGTGCAGTCTCTCTACCGATTCTCGTCTTGTCGCAAACCGTGCGGACCTGGACAGTTTTTTCCGCTTCGACTTCTGACGCCGTCTTTGCAATGCAGTCGCGAGGGCGACACCTGCTAAAGCAGATTTCAAACCGGTGTCGGCGTCATCCTCGATTTGCCATTTCCCAGAATCACCGTCGACATTACTTATCTTATCTTCTGATACTTTTCCGTACCTTCGTTCAGGTACCGACGTATCGCTTGAAATATCATCGTTGACAAGAACAGGCGACTGAACAGTAGAAACGGGAACGATGACACGTGTCTCACTCATCGGATCCCACGAAGAGAACCCCAGATTCTCTATGCTCAGATTCAAAGATGGTTCCAAACCACCTTGAGGTTGGTTGTCCCCGAGTGTTTCATCGTCAAGCTTTTTACCTTGCTCGTCGCCTTGTTGCTCGGCCTCCCGATCTCGATTACGTTCAAGTGGCTGCGTTTCCTTCTGCTCAGGGACCTCCTCGAGCATTAGCTCTCCCTCATCCAGGGCATCCTCTGGAATGACGGGCTCACCGTTCCGCACATCAAATCGCAGGATGACTCGACTGAATGTATCACCCAAAACATATTCAATTTCGTATTTTCCATCAGGTAAGGAACGCTGCAACTGCTGCAAATTATCACCAGTCATAATCTTGTCCGACAACTTTAGAACCTTGTAGGGCTCTGCACCTTGGTCCGGCCGCAATACACGTAACTGGAAATACTCATCCCGTGCCGTAGAGACAAAACCTGTCGCATTTGGAGAAGACACATCCACCTGAACAGTAACGGCAGACAATTCCACAGCGGGTAGTAGACTTGCAATCTCGAATACAGGTATGACTTCACGTTGCGGCAGAACAGGAATTGAAAAATCTGGGACACTGGGAACATTAAAACGATGATGTCCACTCTCAAGGCCAAAGTCACTCCCAGGTGGTGAAGCAGGATTATCGGTTGAACTTCCGATACCACCAGTAACCAACTCGGTTGGCGAAGTATCCTGCTGCACAAGTCCAGCTTGAACAAAAATTGATTCGTGATGTCGCACCGCAAAACGAACAACAATAGGATCAGTTACCGAAGTCCGACCATTCGCCCGACTGAACAGCAGGTCCAAATCTGTGTAGTGATGATCTAAACTCAAATCCCCAGTTCCGGGCGAGACGACTGGTGCCCCAGGTTGACCAGCACCGTTTACACCAACTGAAACATTCAAATCACCGGACAATCCAGACAAACGCTGATACCTCTGGCTCGCCGCTCCCCAGTCCACGTCCAATGCCAAGCCCCTCTCGCCCGAATTCCCAACATTAACTGACAGCGTACCAAGAAGGTTTCGAGGATCGACTTGTGTCAGCTGAGATGTCGAAACTGTGGAGGCATCATAGAAAGCCGATTCCGCCGGAAATACTCCACTGACCGGAATGGTAATTCCATTATCGTCGATGGTGTACTCGGTAGGACGAGGTGCAAATACTCGAGCCGTACCCTGATTTACACCAGTGAACAACTCGACAGCAGCCCCCAATACAAGAGAGTCAGCTTGCAAGTGTATAGCGCGTGCTTTCAATGACGGCCCTGAACCCATGGGCATTGTTCCAGTCATCGGTTCTGCATACGCCGCTGTTATTTTATCAGCATGAAACTGAACATTGTCCTTTAATTCTATCGCCGCGGACCCACTCAGTGCACGAAGGTCCACTCGTCCCATTGAACCACTTGCAACTACTTCCGGATCGTCTTTCAGTTCCGCCCCGTCACTATCAAACCCGTCCAGAAAAGTCAGATTCCCACCCGCAACAACTAGCTCGATCTCACCATTTACATGCGTCACCAGATCTTCCAAGTCAGTTGCAACCCCTCGTTCAACTGGAACCGATGCTGCGGTCCCGTTGAATTGACTTTTTACAACACCCACAATTTCAGTGTTCTGACCTGCAACTCGCCCAATTACGAGATCGCCTCCCAAAGCCATTTGCTTCAGGTGTATTCCAAACGCACTTTCCGCAGAGAGCCTGTCAATAGCCAAGTCCAATGCCAGCTCATTGACAAGTGCATCAACACCAGTGGTACTTCCGATTTCTCCCCCTGCTCGAAGTGCAACAATCGTATTCGCAGAAGAACTTAACTCCTGAATATTCGCAGCATCTGAATTGCCATCAAGAATATCCACAACTGCTTCAAGAACCACCTGATTTTCTGCATCATTGTTCATAATGATTCGCCCGAGGGTAATGGTTCCCCCGGAAGAACCGAACAACTGCGAGCCACCAACGGTGACTGCCGCGTTCCCCAGCATCGTCCATTCGCCACCTGCCTTAACAAGCAAGTCCCCACCAATGACTACCGAGCTTGTCGTCTCCTGAACCAAATGATTCCCAATGACCAACCCAACATCACCTGAAGCACTGTGGATCATGCCTGTCTGGTTAAGATCATGAACAACACGAACCAAAAGATCCCCGTTTGCACTACTTAATGAACCAGCAAGCGTTAGATCATTTCCTGAGGTTAAGTAAAGCGTTCCCGAACCACCTGTCGTCACGGCAGCATTCACTGCCAAATCATTCCCAGCATCCAAGGTGATATTGCCTGTGCCACTGACCACCTCAGCGTTGATTACCAAATCACTAGCCGATCCGCGT
>NZGD01000018.1 GCA_002690925.1 Rhodopirellula sp. | reverse complement strand
GTTTCGGTCCCTGTTTACGGTACCTCGCCACAGTACAGCACGCCTCCTGCCTACACTACGTCTCCTGCTTACGCTGCGTCTCCGGCTTACGCTACGTCTCCGGCTTCCACTGTGTCTCCGGCTTACTCAACAAGCGGACCAGCCTATGCCGCGAGAGTGGCAGGTTCGGTTACCCCTACAGGTTCGGTAACGCGCATGGGCTCGGTTGCCCCCGGTGTCTCGACTGTCCCAGGCGTGACGTACACCACACCGGCTCGCAGCTACCAACCCGCAGCAACTCCCTACTACGGTGTTGCCCCGGTATCGACCAGCACACAGCCCATCTCGAACGGCGCCTATCAAGCACAACGCCCTGCGTACTTTGATAACCCCTCCGTCTATACCGGCCAACCCACACGTGGTTCCGTACAGGCGAGCTACATGGCACCAACGCAGGTGCAGTCCTACTCGGTTCCACAAGACTTGCAACCGGCCATGCCCAACGTTGTCAAATCTTATTCAGGACCACCGATCACGGCTCCTCCCATCACAGCACCTCCAGTCCTGACACCTGCACCGATGCCTTACGCTGCATCGCCCCCAGCTCCCAAACGCGAAGGCTGCCTCAGTCGTTTTTGCAACAAGTTGTTCGGAACTGGTTACACAACTTCGTACTACCGTGCACCGGTAACCTATTACCGACCTGTGACCACAATGAATCCTGCAACGGGAACCATGGTGACCGTGCAACAACCTTGCACCTCGTATGAACAACAGGTCCAGCGAAATCCGTTTACCACAGTGCTACCAGCAAACTACAATACACCGATCAACAACTGCCAACCGGGCTGTCCTTGCCCTCCCGGTACGAACGCCTGCAATACCGTCCCTGGTTACAACCAAGGCCCGACCTACGCTCAACCGGCTCCCATTAGCCAAACACCGTATTCCGGCATTGGACAAACGGGAGCCACCGGGACAGGTGACTACCAAGCGATGCCTATTCCGACCATTCCTCCAGCGAGAACCCTCGGGGCTCAACCGGCAACCCCCAACCTGAGTCCACTAACGGGACCACCCCCGACGCTGACTCCTCCAGCCGCACCTGCAGCTGCCGGAGCAGCCGTCCCACCAACCGCAACAGGAACATCGCCTACCAATGACCTTGCTCCCATACAGCGTCCAACTTTGAATAAGCCCGCGGCACCCGATGCCCCTGAGGTCGACAGTACTTCACCAAGTGAAAAGGCCGAGTCTGCTGACGCCACCGATGCGGCCAGCTGGAGGCTGCAGCGACCGGCTGATTCAACAGCCATGATCCCCAGCCAAAACTCTCGACTGAGTCAACCTGACCCCGTATCACTCAAGAGAAGTTATGGGGTGGCCGAGCCAATCCGAGCCCCCGCAGACTATGCTCCGCCCTACGGCCCCAACGAAAGTGTGATCCAACGCGGACAGCAAAGCCAAACCACCCCACCTCCTGTTATGGATCCTTTTTCACCTCCCCCCGCCCGCAACCCATTTCCTTCAGCAACACCACCACTGCCCAGCGGAGAGGCTGACCTGTCTGATTGGACCGAATCAACAAGCAGTCCTGCACGGCCTATACGCAGCGTGTCGTACGACAAGCCCAGCAAAAAAATCGCAAAACCCAGCAAGGCCAAGCGGTCGCGACACACGGTTTGGACCAGCGTCGCAGAGTAGCCACGGAAACTGCAAAGGCTAACACCTTCTGTAGTGAGAAGGTGAAAGGTTACTCAGGCACCAGTCCAGTTGAGCCATCAAGAATCCACCTTGGTTTACCACTTCTGAGGACGACGCTCCTGTGCCAAACCAGAGTTCAACAGGCAGGTCCTACCAAGCGCGCGTTCAGGGCGTCTGGCACAACACTTTGGTTCTCAAAAAACGCTTGTCGTTCCCAATCACCCGATTGGTGTGCAAGCATCGCAGTGCGGCATTACCTGGACTCTGCATGACGACACTTCGCGTGGACAGTTAAGAAATCTTCTGTAATCAGGACTAAAAGCAGCGACCCTATCGTGCTGCAGTTTAGAGAATTCGAGAGTAAGAGAAGTTGTTCAGACACTCACCTCATGAAGCCATCAGTCTTATCCCACGTCTGCTTTGGGTCGTTCTCTCTTAAAGGCTTCTTTACTGCGGGTGATGTTCCACGGGGCTTTCTGACATGTGGCAGCACATATTTACGGGCATTCAACCCTGTTCTTCCCCAACATTCCTGGCTTCAGGCTTGCCAAGTAAGGTTTGCTGAATGACAGAGTAGCGATACACCCTTCGCAAGCGATGCTGCATCTGAGAAACTTCAATTCAGACCGATTGGATCTAGGCCGCCACCATTGGCATCAGCTTGGCATTGACCTTTAAGGAATCTCATGGAAAACGCAGCCATCGCGGCAGTCTTCGAGGAAATGGCGGAACTGCTCGAGTTCCGCGGTGAGAACCCCTTCCGCATCCGAGCTTACCGAAATGGTGCAAAAGCCATCCGCGACCTCGACGAATCGGTTGCTTCCATCCTTGCTGACCCAACTCGTAACCTGTCCAGCATTCCCGGCATTGGAAAGACACTGCTGGATAAAACAGAAACGCTTGTCGCGACAGGACAATTACCACAGCTTGAAAAACTGAGGCAGGAAATCCCTGAAGTTGTCATTCAAATGGCCAGAATACCGGGACTGGGTGCTAAGAAAGCTGCCAAACTACAACAGGAACTCGTCATCGAATCACTGGGCGATCTGCGTAAAGCATGTCACGAGGATCGCATCTCCAAGCTAAAAGGCTTTGGTGGCAAGACTCAGCAGGCAATTCTTGATGGGTTGGCGATTGCAGAAGCCGCAGCTGAACGGATTTACTGGTCCGACGGAGATCAACTTGCCAAGTCGATTGGCAAGCACATGAAATCCTGCGACACCATTAGCCGGATGGAATGGGCAGGCAGTTATCGGCGTGGCCGAGAAACGGTCGGTGACTTGGACCTGCTTATCGTTGCCGAGGATCGTGACTTGGCAATGGATCATCTCGAAGCCTACGCAGAACGTTCCAGCACCATCCTGCGAGGCGACACAAAAATCTCCATCAGAGTGGGAAAGGCTTTTCAGGTCGACATGCGAGTTGTTGACGAGAACGAATTTGGCGCAGCACTCCAATACTTCACTGGTTCTCAAGCTCACAATATCCACACACGTCGACTCGCAAAGGAAAGAGGCCTGAAGATCAATGAGTATGGTGTCTTCTCGCAAGAAGATGACCACCAAGTCGCCGGTGCCACCGAGGAGGATGTCTACGCCTCCATCGGCTTACCCTGGATTGCCCCCGAATTGCGAGAAGATCGTCATGAGTTCAAGTGGTGTGCTGAGGAAAATCTTCCCGACCTGATTGAACTGTCAGACGTTTGCGGCGACTTGCACATGCACACCACGGCCACAGATGGTGCTGCAACTTTACGCGAGATGGCAGACGCCGCAATAGAACGCAACCTGTCCTATATCGCGATAACCGACCACAGCAAACGCGTCTCGATGGCAAGAGGCCTCGACGCCGAACGCCTCCGTGAGCAGTGGAAGATGATTGATGAAGTCCGTCCGGAATACGACGGACGTCTGACCATCTTGAAAGGAATCGAGTGCGACATTCTTGAAGCCGGAGGAATGGATCTGCCAGATGATTGCCTGGAAGAAGCCGATTGGGTCCTTGCTAGTATCCACTACGGGCAAAAACAACCCCGCGACCAGATCACAGAACGGTTACTCGGTGCGATTGAGAATCCTTGGGTTACGTGCATAGCACACCCGACCGGTCGACTGATCAACCGACGGCCACCGTACGAGGTGGATATGGAAGCCGTGATGCAGGCTGCCAAGAGATGTGGAAAGCTAATGGAACTCAACGCTAACCCTGCGAGACTTGACCTCAATGATGTTCACCTGGCTGCCGCCAAGCGTCTGCAAATCCCTGTCGTGATCAGTACAGACGCCCACTCGATCGAAGGCCTCGATGTGATGCAATATGGTATCAAGCAAGCACGCCGCGGTGGTCTCAGTCGCCAAGACGTTGGCAACACACGACCATGGAAGGAATTCAAAAAACTCTTCAAACGCGGTTGAACAATCTTGAGAGTGGCTGGAGCACAAAATCGATCTCGCAAAAGAGAAACACATGCACTCAGTTCACATCAGCAGAGTCGACATCCTCGACCTAACGCTTCGCAATTGACCGAGCGACTCGCCCACCAAGCACCATGCCAAACGCCAACAGCAAAAATGCGAAGACCACTAAAACTGGCAACAAATGCTCAGGTGTCGCCAAATAATGAGTTGCTCCACCCTCACCATGCCCGGGATGAGCCATCAGAGGTGAAACGAAAAGAGTCGTGCAAAATAAACCCGCGAAAGATCGAAGAAAACGCTTCACCGAAGACACCGAATTAAAGAGGAAGATGGTTGGACAAATCAGCGACAAGTGAATAATGAATTCAGAGCAATCATCTGCTGCCGCGCACTATCTTCTAAGCTGCCCACGGTATCTTGTCGAGGTGTTTTAAAACAACGTCTCGCGAACAGGATTCCGGTACCCTGACTTTCTCATGCTCACCCTGAATGCCAGTTGATCACGCCGGACGAAACTCTGGCCAAGAATCTGCCCGTACTTGCACGAAGTAGATTGCCTCAGATCCAGCCTGCCTTATTTTCCGTTCCCTATTATCCCCGGAAACTGACACGTAAACCAGAACGGCTTAAGAGACAGAATCCTTAGTCTCCCAACGGCATCCTTAGTCTCCCGACGACCTTTCCCCTAACCTGGTGACTGATCACAAGCTTTCCGACAAGTCACTCATTGTCTCATCAGCTTCCTGAGAAGTTACCTGCTTCGGGCTCACGGACGATGATCGAATTTTTGATTTGATAATCCGGGCAGACAACGCGCGCCACTTCCTGTGCAGTCTGCTTGAGAAAGTAAGTCGACACTTCACCTGCCAACTGCACGATATCCTGATCGACGCGGACCTGCAGATCGCGCAAGCCACAATGCCCACTACTCACCAGATGCTGACGAACAGCGCGCTCCATTTGCGTATCACAAGAATCGTCAGCAGTGCGTTTGTTTTCTGATTCCTTCAACATCGCATTCACCCCATCCTATTCATGAACGACTGACATTTGTCGACATATCTTCGCAACCTTTGAGTTAACAGCAAGCAAAAATGTCGAATCCAATTCAGATAGAAGAGATTCCCATGAAAAGATTGCAAGCATTAAACATGCTTGCACGTGATGAAATGCCCAGATCAACGAACAAGATCTGCGAAAAACCAAAGCAAGAGAGCATCGCGAACGCATAAACGCCTCACCCCATGTCTTCCCAGCCATCTGGACCAACGGCCATTATCGAATCAATCCCATCTGCCCGAGTACGGGGAGCATTTCCGCTAGCGGCTAGCCTGCCTCTGTGCGAATCTTCAGCCCTTGTTTTCACCAGTTGACGAATCTGCTACTTGTTTGATGAGAAAAACAGAGGACATGAAACCGCAAGTACGCTCAAAGATTTTCAGATCCTTCTAACTCGACAAGCCGCGCACGAACCCGTTCACGCAAGTCCTCGGCTTTGATAAATTTTGGGATCAGATGGTCCGTATCTGCTCGAATACGCAGCAGACAAACAAGACACGCATCGACGAGTTCCTTGTCGTCATCACGCAGCGCCAAAGCAAGCCTCGGCATGATCCGCGGCGCAAGGACAGCGAGCTTTTGGCCTTGGCTACTGATCAGTTCAAGAATGGGTGAGGGATCACCAGCAAAATAGTCGAACAACTTTGCCAATTTGCGACGATAACCGTCCAGTGGCAACTTTAACTCAACCGCCGCTTGCATGGCAGCCACAGTAATGCGAGGCTTGCTTCTTCTGCACAAATCCGAAACACGCTTTTCAAGTTCCGGTGTGACGCTTCGCGCCTTCCCTAAGACCCTTGCAGCAAGCGGGACCACATCAGGGTCACCGAAACGCGATGCCTGGATAGCTGCCTCAACAGCACGAGGCGAAAGCCCGTCGAGTTTTGCGAGTGCATAACCCGATGCAAGCGCGTAAGCGGGATCGGCTCCAACGAACCATGTTGCAAGTTGGCTCATATCTGCTTGAGTCGAAGGAATGGTCTCTGCATCAAAGAGCAGACAATCACCAGCTTTCTCCTGCCGCTCAAAAAACTCCCATGCGAGCTGTGCAGTCTCTCGCGAATCCAGACGGAGTGCGTCTGCCCAATCAGGAGGAACCTCATTGCGGCACCGAGCGAATAACGCCAACGCATAGCCGATTTCGACGGTGCTGTAATACCCCGATCTTGAGATCGACCACCCAGCCCACCCAGCCTGTGACCATTGGTCATCGTAGAGACATGCTTCGCTACCCAGCACGCCAAAACCACAACATACGGGCATCAGATCCGAGGTCCGAGCTGATCGGTCCAACTCAGTGGCTGCGGGTACCCCATGCCAATGGTGGCACGAAAGCTGAAAAGCCAACTCCATGACAGTTCGAAGCGGATCACCAACGGTTCTTCTTGCCAAGCGTATTACCGCTGGAGAATGATCCGTGGTTGCAGAGTAAGTCGATGGATAACCGATTTCCGAATCGGCAACGATCTGCACTTCACAAACCGCTTGCTGTTCCGGCAATCTTGACACAACCGCGGCACGTGCTGTTTCGACTAAAGTTTCAGCGCTGGTTTGATCAAGAGATAGCTCGTCCAAGCTTGTCAGCACTTGGGCTTGACGTACGAAAGGGAGACCAATTTCACCGATGGTCCTGCGCATCAGCAGTTCGATGTCGACTCTCTGAAAAGTCGTTAGCGGCATCCGAACTTTGCGAAACCCAAACATGGCACCCACTTAATCAGTTATCGGCTGTTCAGGCCTTCGGCAAGTATTCATGCCCACGGCAGGGTACGACTGACCCAGCCTTGTATTCGACCTCAGTCGGGTGGCCTTCCATTCGAGCAACTGCCAAAAACTGACATAGCTTCTGCCTAGCCCCCTCCACCGACCTCGCAATTCTCTGGGAAACAGCCCCCACTGACAAGCGGCATGCCCGCACAAGCACCATGAAGGGCGAGGACCGGTCCTGCGTGGGCATGCGGTTCCAAGGCCGACCGTGTACGATACAGTCCAGCGGCCGAGAGCCCGCGCAGCGTCCCGATACAACGAGTCGATGGCAAACATGCCCCAAGATTCGCTTGCACGAGGGGCTGATTACACACACAAAACAATTCCCGAGGCAATCCGCCCAACCCAGGCAAGCAGAGATGAATGGACAAGTATTTCGCGGTTGTATCCCCGCCTTGATGACGCCTTGCACCAGCGAGCGCGAGCCAAATTATGACGCCTTGGTCAGCAAGGCACAGGAACTGACGACACTGGGCATGAACGCAGTTGTGTATTGCGGATCAATGGGCGACTGGCCGCTGCTCACCAACGAGCAGAGGATGGAAGGCGTCAGTCGATTGGTCAAGGCTGGCATCGACGTCATCGTGGGCACGGGCGCACAAAATACAGCGATTGCTGTTGAGCATGCGACACACGCTCAGCAGGTCGGTGCCCATGGGCTGATGCTGATCCCTCGAGTTCTGTCCCGAGGAACTTCCCCTGCAGCACAACGCAACCATTTCGCAGACATTCTGGCCGCTGCTCCGGACTTACCCGCCGTTATTTACAACAGCCCTTATTACGGATTCGAAACTAAAGCTGATCTGTTCTTCAATTTGCGAACAGAATTTCCAAACCTCGTCGGATTTAAAGAATTCGGCGGAGCTGACGCCCTCAGTTATGCAAGCGAACAAATTACCCACGCCGAAGATGAGATTGTGCTGATGGCGGGAGTCGACACTCAGGTCTACCACGGGTTCGTGCACTGCGGGGCCGTCGGTGCGATCACCGGGATTGGAAATTGTCTGCCCACCGAAGTGTTAACGCTGATTCATCTATGCCAGCTTGCTGCCCAAGGCGATCCGGACGCTCGACGTTTGGCACGAGAACTCGAAGAGGCCTTGATCGTTCTGTCTACCTATGACGAAGGCCCCGACCTTGTACTCTACTACAAGTATCTTCTCGAATTACAGGGTGACAACGATTACAAATTGCACTTCAATAGCACTGACGTTTTGAGTGACAGTCAGCGTGGATTTGTGGAAAAGCAATTTGAGCTGTTCCAAAATTGGTGGAATCAGTGGCCGGGCAAGACTTACACAGAAAATCGTAAATCTTCCACCAACTGAGGCAGATCAAACCCGTTTCGTAAAAGCAGCGTGGGGCAAACGCTGCCGAGGCCTCGCTGTTACCACAGTTGTCAGTGCGCAAGCTAACAAGTCGCCAAGTTTAACAGGCTCATCCTGAATACACTGCCTCGAAAATCCAAACGTTCTTCTACACTTGCACACTCAGTAACAGCCTGCCATGTCCGGAGAAATTCACGCAATTGACTCTCACACCGCGGGCGAACCAACTCGCATTGTGCTCGCAGGCGGTCCACCACTAGGGAAAGGCTCGCTCTCTGAGAGGCTTGCCATTTTCCGCACCAAACACGATGCGTATCGCAGAGCCATCATCACTGAACCGCGAGGCTCCGATGTTCTGGTAGGTGGTCTGGTCTGTGAACCTCATGATCCGACCTGTCAGGCGGGAGTGATTTTCTTTAATAACGTCGGCTTTCTCGGTATGTGTGGACACGGCTTGATCGGCCTCGTGGAAACACTACGTGACCAAGGGAGGATTGATGTGGGCCAAATTCAGATTGAAACTCCGGTGGGGAAAGTAGCGGCAACCCTGCACGAAGATGGTGACATTTCAGTATCCAATGTGGAAAGTTATCGAGTCGCCAGGGACATTGAAGTGCATACCGATGGCTTCGGAATCGTACGCGGAGATGTTGCATACGGCGGCAACTGGTTCTTCCTGACCAACACACCACAGCAGAACATCGCACGCGGCGAGATCAAACATTTGACCAACATGGCCTGTGCCATTCGCCGAGCCGTGAACGACGCAGGATACCCCGACGTGGACCATGTTGAGATTTTTGGCGAGCCGGAGGGGCGGGCTGATTCCCGCAATTTCGTATTGTGCCCGGGACTTGAGTACGATCGATCTCCCTGTGGGACTGGGACAAGTGCCAAGCTTGCCTGCCTTGCAGCGGATGGAAAGTTGGGACCTCATCAAGCATGGATACAGCAGGGTGTGCTGGGTACTTCGTTTACGTGCGACTATACATGGGCCGACGCTGACAAGACACGCATCAAGCCTAACATTCGTGGCAGGGCGTTTATCACGGCAGAAACCCGTCTGAAATTAACAGCAAACGATCCATTCTGCTGGGGCATCCAGTAGTTTCCGAGCGGTGAGTAGAGTTCAAGTGGCAAAAAAAATCATCATCATCGGCGGCGGCATCATTGGGCTGACATCAGCTTGGTACTGCACCCAACGGGGCCACCAAGTCACCGTCATCGATAGAAACCCCCAAGCCCGAGATGGATGCTCCTTCGGTAATGCGGGGATGATTGTTCCAAGCCACTTTGTGCCATTAGCTGCACCGGGGATGATCAAACTAGGCCTCAAGTGGATGTGGAATCCCGAGTCACCTTTTTATATCAGGCCTCGAGCATCTTGGGATCTGCTGGCATGGCTGTGGCGATTTAGAAACGCATGCAACGCGTCACACGTCAAAAGATCAGCTCCCTTACTGCGCGACTTGCACCTTGCGAGCCGTGCCTGTTTTCAGGAACTGGCTTCAGAATTCGAGGGTGGTTTTTCGCTGACTCCCAACGGTCTGCTGATGCTTTGCAAAAGCGAGCGGACACTCGATGAAGAAGCAGAAACGGCGCAGCTTGCAAACAGCCTGAATGTTGAAGCGTGTGTCCTCGACGCAAAAGCCACTGCCGAAAAAGACCCCTCCATTGAAATGGATGTGGCGGGCAGTATTTACTACCCACGTGACTGCCACCTCTCACCCGATAAGTTAATGAATCGCCTGCAGTCAGACCTTTTTTCAAAAGGTTGTCAATTTTTGTGGGAAACTGATTGCAGAAAATTTCATTTGCAGGGACGTCACGCCACAGCAGTCGAGACTTCGCAAGGCTCCCTTGATGCCGACGAGTTCATCATTTGTGGTGGTGTCTGGTCGTCAGAACTTGGACGGCAACTGAATCTGAACTTGCCGATGCAGGCGGGTAAAGGATACAGCGTCACACTGGAACAACCTTGCCAACAACCAACAATCTGCTCGATCTTGACCGAGGCTCGCGTAGCGGTAACCCCAATGGAATCGTCTTTGCGGTTTGGTGGAACCATGGAGATTTCCGGTTTGGACCAGTCCATTTCACAATCCAGAGTGCGAGGCATCATCAGATCTGTCTCCGACTATTTTCCAAAATTCAAGCCATCAGACTTTGAAGACTGCGAACCTTGGACGGGCCTTCGCCCCTGCTCGCCCGATGGTCTTCCCTACGTCGGGCGAAGCAGCAACTGGGAGAACGTGATCGTTTCAACTGGCCACGCAATGATGGGAATCAGCCTTGCCCCCATCACTGGACGCTGTGTCGCAGAGATCGCTGACGAGGAACAACCCAGTATTGCCAACTTTGAACTGCTTTCACCCGACCGATTCTCCAATTGAACTGATTCGAAATCTGCGACACCGAATGATATGATTAGAAGCTCGCGGGCTTTCTTCTCCACCGCCTTGGATGCATTACCCATGCCACATCTTGAATTCACTTCCCAGCTCGCTCAACATGTCGATTGCCCCGCACACCAGACGGTGACGGCAACCACGCTAAACGAGGCACTGGAGTCGATGTTTAGCCAATTCCCCGCTTTACGCGACTATGTCATGCAAGCAGATGGAGCCCTGCAGCAACATGTAGCAATTTTCATCGATGGGCAGATGCTACCTCACGGCGAATCACTCGACCTTGCAGTCGACGCCACAAGCCAGATCTTCGTCATGCAGGCGTTAGCGGGTGGCTAACGGATTCCGATTCGATCCACTGACTGCCCGCCCACGTGAGCCAATGTCCACCCCAGACGACTTGGTGATTACAACCACCGATTCCCCTGTGTACAGTGAAGGCATGGTTATTTTTTGTTGATGTCGGTGAAAGCTTTTACCTGCTCCGTGATCGCCTTTTCGGTCGGCAAACGCTCCATCGAACTTGCTCCATAGAACCCATCCACGCCGTCCACTCGGTCAAGAACATAGGCTGCATCCTCGGGCATCGCGATTGGCCCACCATGACACAGGACCAGTACATCGTCCCGCACCGCGTGAGCAGCTTCTGCAATTTCAGCAACACGAGCGACTGCGGCATCAAGATCCATCGCCGTCCGGGCACCAATGGTGCCACTCGTTGTCAGCCCCATGTGCGCGACGATGATGTCAGCTCCTACCGAAGTCAATTCTGCTGCTTGTTCGGCATTGAATGCGTACGGAGTAGTCAACAGCTCCAGTTCATGAGCCGCCCCAATACACTCAACTTCCAAGGCGAACCCCATTCCCGTCTCTTCAAGATTCGCTCGGAAGTTCCCGTCAATCAGACCAACGGTGGGAAAATTCTGAATACCAGCGAAGCCCATGTCCTTCAATTCACGAAGAAATTTGTCGCGAAGCAAGAACGGATCAGTCGCGCACACACCTGCCAAGACCGGTGTATGACGTACAGCCGTGAGCACTTCGTTTGCCATTTCTTTCACAATGTCGTTTGCATTCCCATACGGCAACAATCCCGCGAGCGAACCTCTGCCCGCCATACGAAAACGCCCTGAGTTGTAAATGACAATTAAGTCAATCCCGCCAGCCTCTTCACACTTGGCGCTGATTCCCGTTCCAGCCCCACCGCCCACGATGTGCTGGCCGAGCGTGATCTTATTTCTGAGCTGTTTCAGGATTGATTGACGCGTTTGCATTGCCATGATAACGATCCTCAATTTCTTCGCATGACGAGTTTGGGAGTCTACTGACGACTAGCCAAGGCGTTGTAATGCTGCACAACACACTCCGCAAATTCGCGATCATTGATATGTTGGCTGATCCGGACAACTTGACACATTTGACACCCCTTCAATTGCTCTTCCAATTCCTGAAACAAAATAGCGTTGGTACCGGGATCATGAAACGGCTGCCCAGGCGCATCCAGGGCTGACAAACCCAATTCCGGGATAATCACGACCATGGGAGAGATGGTTTTTCGAATCCTGGTAGCGATCCAGCGAGCGATAAGACGATTTTCTTCCGCATTCGTGCGCATCAGAGTGACCTGGGCATTATGAACGTGGAACAAACGATCTGAAAACTGGTCAGGTACAGTTTCCCATGCTCCAAAGTTGACCATATCGAGAGCGCCCAAACTAAGAATTACGGGAGCCCCGCTTTCGACTAACTTCTTGAACCTTTGACTGCCTGCTGGGAAAACACCTCCCACAACTTCGTCAGCTACCTCGGTTGTTGTGATATCGAGGACTCCTTGTAGCAAGCATGATTCAACAAGCCGTTCCATGGCTCGCCCTCCTGTCCCCGTTGCATGAAACACAAGGCACTGGTGACCTGTCTTCTCAAGTTGCTCACGCACAGCATCAACGCAAGGCGTGGTAACGCCAAACATGGTCATCCCTAATGTTGGCTTGTCAGCAACCGCGTCCACGCGGTGTTGGACCATCCCGGCCATCGCGTGCGCTGCGTTACCAAGCACTTTTCGCGAAACGACATTGAGACCAGCAACATCCACCACGGAGTACATCATGGTGATATCACTGCAATCGACGTAAGGTGCAGTATTGCCACTGGCAACAGTCGATACCATCAGTTTTGGCACTCCAATAGCAAGCGATCGCATCGCCGGCGTGATCAACGCGGTTCCGCCGCTGCCACCAATACCAATCACACCTGCAAGCTGCCCCGCGTCAGCTTTATTCATCAAGTACCGCTGCAGAGCTTCACCCATGGCGGTCACCGCCTCGGCCCGACTTTCAAACGAAACCTTGGCAGCGTTACCTTGTAACTCATCGCTCGTCACGTCTGGCTGCCCTGTTGGTGGCCCACCTGTACCCACATCAACCACTTTGACCTGAACTCCCGCGACACGCAGGCAATCGGCCACATACTGCAATTCGATGCCTTTCGTGTCCATTGTTGCGATCACGTAAACAAACTTGCTAACCATGTTCAACTCCATGCAACCCGCAATTCGCCCGCAGCTTGAGGCATTCTTGTTTCGAACACACCAGCCTCAATCTACAGTCTGGTCAAATGTATAGACTGAGCATTTCTCGTGGACCTAAAATAACACCTACAGGATGAGACAACACAGAACCAACGGCTCCTACTCGCAAGTTGACGCTGACCTGCAATGAAAGCATGAAAAAGGATCTCCCGAATTACTCTTATCTTTAAATTCGAAGACGAACCATCCCAAAAGGCTCATTACTCGCACCAATGGGCTTACACCAAGTGATGTACACGAGTTTTCTCCCTTAAAAAATGCAACGCGACAACAATGACGATCATGGGTCACAACAACGTGCGGATGCAGGCTTGTATGGAAAAATCTCATGCTGAGGCTACTGAATGGACGAATTTCAGAAGACACACCAGATTTCCTGCATGAATCGATTACTTAAGATCGCCGATGAATAAGATCAATCTCCGCCCCGCGCTCGCTTCAATGGCTGACGATCAGGATATTCTTTATGCAGTGGTTGCTGCGTTCCTAGAGGAAGTACCCTCGCTGATGAATCAACTTGATCAAGCGCTTGCCACGAACGACCGAGCGGCAGCCCAGCGGGCCTCACACACACTCAAGGGCAACTTTCGTATCCTGCAACTTCAGAATCAACAAACAGTGTGGGCAAAAATCGAAACGCTGGCTCACGAGGGCCAACTTGCCCAAATCCCTGAATTGGTGCCAGAGGCGAAACGGGTCAGCGAGAATGTTCTCGAACAACTCAAAAGCGTTCTGGATTCGCGACAAATGTAGCCGCAATCTAAACAGGATGATTGTCTTATTCCTGGGCATTGCTGCCCTTGAAATGATCTTTGCCCAACACTTCGTCAGTTGAAAAATGCTGCGGTCAGCGTATTCCGCGAACATGCAATCACTCTCTGAACTGAACGCGATTTTCACGAGATGCTTTTTTCACGAGATGCTTTGCAACTTCAGAGCTGCTTGTACAACCGCACGAGACTTTTCAAGCCCCTCGGATGCCACCTCAGCAGGATCGCGTTCCCAGTACTCGGGATTAAATAATTCAAGTGAAAATGTGCCGGCGAATCCATGGTCAATCAACTGTCGGATAATCTGCGGCAACGGGCAAACTCCGTCACCTGGGAAAACGCGATGCTTATCAGCGATTTCAGCGAGAGGGGGATCAGCTGGGTAGTCATTCATATGAAAACAATGCATCCGTGATGCTTCAATCATGCCCAGCGACGCGAAATCATTGCCACCTTTGTAGATGTGATAAAAATCTGGCAACACGCAAGCGTCCGGATGCGCTGCACCTGCCGACACATAGGCCAGCTCGCTCAACTTGCTCAATGTGGGTGAGAATCCCCAGAGTTCCAACTGAGGCACCACACCAACCTGTTCGCCCACTTCCAACAGCGCCCGATAACGCTCTGCGATCACTGGCAAGGGCGGTGGCGTGCTGTCACCGCGGTGTGCACCGACAGGCGGAGCAGCCACAAGATCTCCCCCAATCTCTTTCACCAACGCCATTTCCCGCTTCGCCTGCTCGAGCCCCTTAGCCCGCGCATCGGGATCATCAACAATCCAATTCGCGAAACCGATCGCACTATCTACGGTAAGCCCACTATCCGCAATCTTTTTCTTCAAATCGGCAAGACTTCCGCCCTTATCGGCATGCTGTTGAATGTCTCGAATCCATGGTTCGATGCCGTCGTAGCCCGCTTTGGCAGTCAAATCAACCTGTTCTTCGATGGACAGTTTCTGACCACGTACCGTACTGGTATTCAAAGCAAAACGAACAGGTGCATTACTACTCAACTGAGCAGCTGCTTGGGTTTGTTTCTGTGGAATAGAAGCAGCAGTCATGGCAGTCGCGGCAATTAGAAGGTCACGGCGTGGAATCATAAGGTTCATTTCTCACTTGTCAGGCAATCTCACTCGTCAGGCAAATTTACTCACCGGGGGATTCAACTCTCAGCGAATCAAACTTCGTCCCCTGCTGTATCATCTTGCACTTCCTGACAGGTTACCAGACACCAGCGATCACTGCACAGAACGAAGCAAGTGCAAACCATCCAACAGCAATACGAAATGGCATCTCCACAAAAGGCGATCGAAACCTGAGCATCCCATGCCCTGCAACCTCTCAGAAACAACAGGTCGCCCCAGTCGACATTCCGCAGAAAGATTCCGGGCCGAACGAGCAAAAATGGCTTCATTGAGTTCGCTGCAGCGAAACACGCAGGAAATGCCACTTCAACGCCGATTCAATGCGACCCGACAGCCGCCACCTGAAAACGACCTGTTCTCAACTTTGAACGCATGGCTTCCAGAACAAGGCATTCAACGCCTGAGCGAAGACAAACGCAGCAACTGCTCGGCGGCCGTTCCGAACACCTGCCGAAACTCGGATATAGCCAGTGTCTTCAACCGACCATCGAGCTGATTGATTGCCATTCCGTAGGCTTGAATGGATGAGGACTTTCGCCCCTCGCGGTACTCTTGCCTGGCAAATCGAACCAGTGCTTTTCCCTCTTCAATTCGCGAAAGCGGCGAAGCCGCTGGAATTCGCGTCCGTTGCGATGACAGCCCGGATGCATCCCGAGTCAGGCCCACTACCCCAATCTGCCGTTCTTGAGTTCGCATCCGACGCAGGAATTCCTCGGGAGAACCACCCAGAATTTGGCGATCCATCTCGGCCAGGTCGATAATGCGCGCAGATACGGAGGCATCTGAAGTTGAGTTGGCACTACCGTAGCCGCGGTTCCAGCCTCGACGGTTGTATCCAGTGGCCGACCTTTTCACCCCACCAAGCGACGTGGTTCCGCCATCAGGGACAAGCACCGACCCGCCGTAGGAGAACGTGTGGAAACTTGGTAACTGCACCGTTGTTGGCAGTTGGGCGTGACAAACGCTTAAGCCTGATAACATTGGCATCAGGATTCCGAGCAGAGTGCAAAATTGCTTCACAATACAAACTCCCGGCAAGATGCCTTACACGATTCGTACGAACAGCAATACGGGACGATCTCTCAATCGACACGGTTGCATGAGACGGAAAAGGGTATCAGGTTTCTCTTCGCCTACTCACCTTTCTTCTTGATCTTGTCACCAAATTCACGATTAAACTTGCGAACCTTATTACGCACAACTGCCTGGCAGTATCCGGCGTTCGGGTTACGTGCAAAGTAATCTTGGTGATACTCCTCCGCGGCATAAAATTTAGAAGCGGGTTCGAGTGTGGTAACAATGGGGCCTTCTCCCGCAGCGTTCAATTTAGCAATGTATTTCTTCGCCTTCTGTTTCTGCTGTTCGTCATGGAAAAACACCGCGCTGCGGTATTGCGGTCCGACATCAGCACCCTGTCGATTCAACGTCGTGGGATCATGCGTCTTGAAGAAAACCTCAAGGAGTTCTTCATAGGTAGTCTTGCTGGGGTCGTAATAAATCTCGACCGCCTCTGCGTGCCCAGTCCGCTTTCCACAAACTTGCTGATACGTGGGATTCTTAACATGGCCTCCGATATATCCGGAAACTACATCGTTCACCCCACGCATTCGCTCATAAACGGCTTCCGTGCACCAAAAACATCCACCTGCAAGCGTAGCGACCGCCTCTTTTTTGGCTTTGGCTTCGGCCTTGTCGCTATTCTCTGAATCTACTTGATTCGGCGCTGACACCAGTTCTTCTACGGGGTTTGCGGCGACAGCGTTGCCCCCGACAGTAACTGCAACAACGAGCAGAGCAGAGCTTAGTACGCCAATGAGCGACAGCCTTTTTGTATTTACTGACATCACGGTAAACCTTGATCTCGATGGACATTGATGGCACCCGCCCACCGGACATTGGTATTGCGGATTCATGCTTGAACATATCGTTCGCCAAGCGTCTGGAACTATCCCAAAATCACTCGACTCCTATAATATCCCCCATCATACAAAAAGGGCGAGTCCTTGTTGACTTTAACCTTTCCGCTTTTGGCTGTCCTCTGCCGAATCTTGTTCAGGAACCCGTGGAAATCGACAACTTGGCTCACAGATGGCCCAGTTTCATCCCGACCTCGCAAGGAATCGCTGGCAGCGCAGGCCCGAGCAGAACCACACAGGTCAGTATGCAAGCCAAAAATTCCGAAGCCATATGCCCCTGCCAAGCCGCGCGGACTATCCTCTGCATCCGTAGGCTCCCTGCTTGGCAGCTCACCTGCTTTTCCTTTTTTTCCTTTTGATTTAAGCAAATCCGGGGACAACCCTCATTGAGCCAGAGCAACCGTCTCTCCACCTTCCCCATGACGAGTCCTGAGCTTCCCAGACGCCTTACCGGCTCTGACATTCACGCCCTCGTAGCTTCGTCACAAGACAACACGCCTTTTACCCGCCTCAACCTCACTTCCTGACTCCGGGCGACTCAGCCCAGCTCCACTATGTCCGATTTTTTTGACTACTCACATGTCGTCGCCCCAGACGAAATTGATGCACAGGGCCATGTTCACAATTTGCGATACTTACAATGGACACTGTGGGCCGCGGGGTCCCATAGTCGAGCTGGCGGCTGGGACAGCAAAAAGGCTTTAGAGCAGAAACTTGGATGGGTCGTCAGAAATCACGATATCACTTACCGCGCAGCAGCCATGCAAGGTGATGCAATTACGATCCGAACGTGGGTGTCTGAAATTGCAAAATTTGCCTCGTTGCGTAAATACTTGATCTGCAGATCCGCGGATGAAACGATTCTCGCAAAGGTCGAGACGCGGTGGGTTTATGTCGACCTGTCCAAACCCAAAGTGATCGCAATTCCAGAAGAATTAAAAACACAACTGTCCGTCTGTGACCCTGCTCCGAAACCACCCTGGGCAACAATCCAATGACTTCAACGGACCGTGGCCGCGTTACCTCTGAAAATCCTCCCGCTAAAACAAAATTGGTAGGTCAGGCAACCAGCTCAAGTCGAAATCGATGGCTCCTGATCTTCCTTCGTTTCATTGGCACAACCGCGCTGTTAGCATTTCTTGCGTCGGTCATGCCCGCTGCTTGGATCATCAGTATTTCAGAAGAACTGGGTTTCGACCCTTTTCCACATTCACCACTGACTTTTTACCTCGCAAGACATCTTTCTCTTCTTTACGGATTTGTAGGGGCAACGCTTCTTGTCATTGCCAGTGACCTGGCTCGATATCGCTCCTTGGTCCGCTATGCCGCCATCGGAACGATTCTGTTGAGCGGATTTCAGCTGGTTATTGATTCCATGTCCGATTTACCATGGTGGTGGACATGGGGAGAATCTGGCTCAACCCTTGTGGGAGGACTCATGCTGTACTGGCTTCAGCGACCAGAAAAACAGTAGCTTTCTGTGCCACTAATAAAGCGGGCAAATGGTACGACGGCGAATGAACAGCCACAGAGCCGTACACTTTCGTCAGTGCTGAAACTGCTCGATTAAATCTCGAAGGCGTTCAATGCAATCCTCGGTCTCATTCTGCCCGAGCAACGGTGGTATCTGTGTAAGGAAATCTGCAGGCAGTCCCTTTTGCTGCAAAAAACAGGCAACTTTTGCTGATTGCCCATCCCTGTACGATTCGGCTGTCTGGTAAACCGCCACGCCGAGGATACGATCTGAAATCTGCATTACCAGACGCTGCCACTCTTTCCCCTGGCAAACAGAAAGCCCGATTTCCACAACGCGATTCTGTTGTTCATTGAGAGCCTGAATCACATCGTCGCGCCAGCATTGCAGACCGGCTTCCACGACATGATCAACCGTTCCTGACTCACCGTTGGCATCATCGAATTCGCTATCCTCGCACGTTTCTTCTTCGAGTTCCTTTACCACTTGCTCAAACACGTACTGAAAAATTGCATCCACAGTCGCCTCCCACATCGCCGCTGGCTTCGGTGAGTCCTGCTCGGTTAACAATGCAGTTGCAACCCTTTCCAATAGCCAAACCTTCTGCTCGGCCTCCCACTGATCAAACCAATCAAGCCCTGATACCCAACATTCCTGGTCAGCTTCAGATCGATCTGCAATCGCAGGCACAAATTCCGAAAGAATTGAAGAAACGGCACGGCAGAGCAAGCATGCCTCAGCGTGCCCGAGACGCCGTTCTCCATCCACTGTTACCCACATAACGCCTCCTGCTCCAAGTCACTCGAGGTGCGAACACCAACTCGCAAACGAGGAATCGCGCAAGCTGCCAACAGTGCGATTGCAGGAACCGCCGGTGCCCGCATCCGGATGTTACTCCAATAGACGGCATGCACAGCACTCAGCGTCACAAAGAGTGTTAGCACTGGCAACCACTTTGACGTCCAAAAAGCCCTACCCAACTTAAAACAGCCGATGAACATCGCAACATAAAGTCCACAACTGTAAAATCCAACCATCGTCACGAGCCACGACTTACGCCCATCCAACGCTTGTGGAAAGGGACTCCAAAGTCGGCAAATTCGCACACCAGTCGCCCAAACAAACATCGACGGTTGCCGACCAATTACTGCTTTGGCTGCTTCATAAGCAAGCAGATCATCGGAATGCTCAGTGACAACCTCAACCACCGCCGGGTCCTGTATTTCACGTGGTCCCTTCCAGCTTTTCTGCCAAAATTCCTGAGTCGTTGGATCTCCATCATAACGATGAGAGTAAGCAATCTGAAACGACTCAGAATCCCATTTCCCATCCGCAGAACCAGACCGCAAATAGTCGTAGAACGAAGGATTATTACCTAGCAAGAGCGTATAGCCTCCATGCGTGGTGGCCCACACTGGGTGCCCCACCGACCGAAGGTTACGCACTGTCCAGACAGCGACCACTGCAACAAGAACCCCCACCACAATGAGACTCGGTATGGCGGCAATGATCACACGCTTCTTCCAAGTCATTTTAGTGATCTGGGCCAAACCGAAGATTTCAAGAACGACCGAAGTCGAGATCAGCAAAAACGCCCAGGCAATGAAAGTGGGACGAATAAGAAACGCAATACTCAAAAGTCCCCCAAGCACGATGGCAAACACGATTTCATGGGTTCGCCCGCGGTAAGTTGCCCACCACCACAGGACAATGCAAACCAGCGTCGTGGCAAATGTTTCGGTCATCACCACAGACGATTGCTTGAGCAACAACGGGTCCATCAGAACCAATGTGGCAGCCAAGCCTGGTCCCCAAAGCCCAGATTTTTTTGGAAGCATGGACAGACCTGCCAAATAGGTGAACAATACCGTGAGAACTCCCAACACGGTATGAAGTGACGCAATGGCTGCGTTGGGAAGACGCTGGTCGACCAGTAATAATGAAAGGGCAAGCGGATAGAGAGGTGGCCGAAAAGCTGTCGCGACAGTTTCTCCGCTTACCGCGGTCAAGCCAAAGGTGCCGGTCACGCCTACCGTTTCGGCAATTGCACGGTACGCATCAGGGTCCGCTGAAAACTGACCCAAACTGTACCAGCAAACAGTTCCACGTACGCATATCGCACTGACGACCAGCAACAAGCCTACTCGCACCACATTGGACTGCAGCCTTCCCACGGATTTCTCGTCGCATTCATTCGCTTCCGCAGTCACAACAAAACCTTTTCAAATTGACTTCCCAGCAACCTGACCATCAGCGACCAACGCAACATGGGAGCGAATCGACCAGATCTGCTTGGCCTCGGTCGTTCGCGTCGAAACTGATCACCGCACGCTGGGCCCTTCTTGCGATTGGGCTAGTTCTCTTTGGCTTGGCATATCCGGCAGCAAAGCAAATCCGTTTTGAGCGTTCCATCGCAGCAATGTTTCCTGCCGATGATCCTGCTTACCTTGCCTATCGCGAACTTCAGGAGGAATTCGGCGGCAATGCCGTGGTCATGCTCGTGTATCAGGATAGCGAATTAACCGCTGATGCGGGAATCGAACGCAACCGGATCATGACAGAAAAGGTAGCCGCGATCCCCGGCGTCAAAGGTGTTCTCTCACCATCAGTGCTGAACGCCGCAATCTCAAAACTGCAACCTTTATCGATCCTCAACCGCGCCCCAACGCTATTTCAGCAGGGCAACCAAATAGCAGAGGGCCTTGACGAGCTTTTTGCTGGTTACACGCACTCAGGAGACCATTCCCACGCGGCCGTGGTGGCCATTCTGACCCCCGGCTATCCGCCACAAACGATCGAACAGTTGAAGAAATTCACGAAGAACGTTCAGAAAGCAATGCAGGTTCCTGCCACTGAAAGACCAGATTCAGCCATACCGATCATCAACGAGGCGGTTTTGGTAGGCGAGCCTGTCCTGGTCCACGATGGCTTTGAACTCATCCAAAAAGACGGCAAACAACTCGCAGCCACCACAGTCATTCTGCTGTCGCTTGTCGTCTTCCTCTCTCTGTTTGACCTGCGGTTTGTAGCTCTATCCATGCTTTTGATACTGTGGTCAACCGTTCTCACACAAGCGTGCATGGTCTGGATTGGCAGCAGTCTTTCGCTGGTTTCTACGATCCTGACAGCAATCATCACTGTCATTTCAGTCACCGCTGTACTTCATTTAGGTGTCCGTTTTCGCAATGCACAGAATCGCGGGCATGATCAAAGAAGTGCGACGACCGAGGCAATTGCATTGTTGGTCATGCCAATTTTGTGGACCTGTATGACAGACGCCGCAGGATTTGCTGCACTCTCGGTCTCGCAAATTTTACCCATCCGTGAGTTTGGCATCATGATCGCGATTTCTGCCATCGCGGTATGCCTGGCAATCATGCTTTTTTCCCCCGCATTAATGATGCTGCCAAATTTTCGCTTCCATGATCGACTGGACCAACAACAGAAGCGTTTTTCCCGTGCTTTGCGCAGGCGGTGCATCCGACTTGCAGATTCCGCGATACGGGCACCTAGAAAATGCCTTGCCGTCGCCGTTTTGATGGCCGTGATTGCAGTCATCGGCATGGGAAGGGCTGAAACGGAAACCAGTTTTCTCAACAACTTTGACTCCGAAAGTAGTGTTGTCTCAGCTTATCAGGAAGTGGAAACGGAATTTGGTGGCGCAGGCGTCTGGGACATCATTTTGGATTCACCGGCAGAGCTAAATAAATCTTATCTGGAACAAGTCCGCTTGCTGGAACGAGACCTACGAGCCATCAACATTGATGGCGAGGGACTCACAAAAGTTCTAAGCCTTGCTGACGCAGACCAAGTGGCAAGCCGATCAGCATTCTCAGCCTTGCTATCTCCCTCGTCACGACTCTCCGCGATGTCGGTAGTGATGCCCGTTTTCTACGATGCGTTATTGAGTCAGCCTAAGGGCGACCAACGCAAACTCCGCATCATGCTGCGAAGTCGGGAACAACTCGACGCAAAGACGAAAAAGGAGATGATCAAGGCAGTTGAACGAGTGGTGCAACAACACGTGAGCAGCCAAGCGTGGCACGAAGTTACAAGCATGGCCGTAAACCCGACCACCGCCAAAGTGCCGCGGCAAACTGCTGAGAACGTCCCTCGCGATCCCGCGTCCGACAAGACCGCCCAAGTCACCGGTTACTACGTCATCATGGCGGATTTGATCAATCAACTGGTGCAAGATCAATGGAGATGCTTCGCGACCTCCAGCACTCTGATTCTATTGCTGCTGTGGCTGGCAACCGGCAATGTACGTCTTGCGTTTGTCGCGTTAGTCCCCAACATTCTGCCAGTTTTCCTGGTGCTCTCACTCGTCGGCTTCACGGGCGGCAAAATCAACATGGGTGCTGCAATGATCGCAGCCGTTTCAGTTGGCTTATCCATCGATGGTTCAGTTCACTTCCTTGCCGGTTTTCAACGAACGCGGCGTCGTTACCATACAGCACAAGCGTCATCACGACATGCAGCCGGCAGAACGGGTGTTCCGATCCTGTTTGCGACAGTAGCGTTGATGGTTGGCTTTGGTGTCATGTCCACAAGTGACTTTGTACCTACCGCAACGTTTGGAGCACTCGTTGCATCAACACTGGCCATCGGAACTGTTGTGAACCTGACATTGCTGCCCGCTTTTGTTGTCTGGACATCACCTAAGCAATCAGTATCAATATCCGCGGCCAGAGCCGCTGGCATTTGATGGGCAACGTGATTACGCGGGCTTAAACATCCGAGATACTTGCCCAACCAACAGCCTGAACATGACTACATTTCCCGCATTTGATACGACGCCCAAGAGAACCAGGCTGAATTCGGACTTTCGAACCGCAACTGTCACACTCGAACCTGAGAACATGGTCAGCTGACACCAAGCGATCCAATTTCTCCTTGTCCAAGTCAGGAAAAGCGATATCGATCGCCAACAAGGTAGTCAACAACGCCTCCGTTAACTGGTCTGCATCCGCAATCCTGTCGGCCAAGCACCGCACACTCTCCTCGAAAACATTGCGTACCAGGCGTCCATTACCAAAATGCCGGTCTCGCTCGTGATACAAGTGATGGAACCCTACGAGCAGACGGTATCTCGCATCACTTGGGATCGCATACTCATTCTGCACGCACAAGTGCTCAAAGATCTGGCCTAACTGCAGCGGTGTGTAGTCGTCGAAATCAATGGTTGTATTGACACGTGAAGAAAGCCCAGGATTAGATCGGATCAATTGCTTCATTTCATCGCTGTAACCTGCCAGTATGACGGCAACCGACTCACGATCATCTTCCATCCGCTTTAACAGACATTGAACAGCCTCACGACCGTATGCGTCTTCTCCAGAGGCATCGACAAGGCTGTATGCCTCGTCAATGAACAGAATTCCATTCATCGCGGAATCACACAGTTCATTCGTCTTGGGGGCAGTTTGCCCGGCATACTCGGCAACCAATCCACTGCGATCTGTTTCAACCACATGCCCGCTAGTCAAAGTCCCTAGCGCACCGAGAATTTGCCCCACGATACGCGCGACAGTTGTTTTACCTGTTCCCGGATTGCCCACAAACGACATATGCAGGCTGATGGGCATGGTGCTCAGGCCCGCAGCACGCCGCTGCCCCTGCAACCGCAGAAAGTTGGTGTAACTTTTGACCCGTTCTTTGACCGTATCCAACCCAATCAATTCATCAAGCTCTTTCATCGCAACGCTGAGTCGTTGCTCTCGCTCGGCCTCAGGCAGCGGCTCTGGTATCTCCGCTGTTTTTTTCTTTTCCTGTTGCGTTTGATGCTGCTTGGCTGTGCCACGGTGCTTCTCTGAGCCACGACTCTCTTTTGCTTCTTTAGCAGGCGGCGAAAGCGGAGCAAGCACAGTCTGCGGATCTGCAGGGTACAGCGCCATGTCGATCTCGCGTTGCAAGGTATGCAGTGCAATCGACTCTTCGTCTAGCAATTCACCATCACATTTTGCAACGAGGTTTGCAAGACGCATGACAATCGTTTCTACGTGGGACTTACTGTCCGCCAGCGGCTCGTAACGCACAAACGGGGCAACGAGCGCCTCCCACTTCAACAAGTCAGCCTGCTGAAACAGCTCCGTAGCCGCTTCGCGAAGCTCATTCCCTCGTAATTCCTGATCCCACAGATGTTCGATCATGGCCGAAGCCACTTTCTTCTCTGGGGCACTCCACCGATTATCGGCACGCACCACCGTCACATAAACCTTGATCAACAACCCACGATGCAAGTCGTCCATCAACTCAACAAAGTTCTCACCATCTCCCTCAAGCAAGGTCGGAAAACGTCGTACCATCCACGTTCCGCACTGCTTGTACAGTTTTCCGCAATCGCGCACCACACGGCGAAGCATGCCAATCAAACGTGTATCGTCAAGTTCGTTCATACTTCCACGAAAAACAAATGTCGTAAGCCTGAGAGGCGTTAGTCTAACTGGAAACGCTCCTCCCTGACGAGATGTCACCGTGGGTGCCCCCCAAAAAACACGACAGTTAAGGTGACAAAACGACAATGCCCCCACAAACAGGATCAATCGCAATCGTAAGAAAAGACGTTTCCAGTCCGACGCATCATGTATGCTCAGAACCCGGTAGGTGGTTGTGTCTAATGAAGGCATGCCCTAGCTGATGAACAAAGCAGCGGCTAAACAAAGCATCCTGCCTTACTCAACAAAAAAGCGATGCCGACATGCTGCACTGAGGCTGCAGACAACACGTGGCACTCCCGCATTGATGGTCCAGGACACAGCGGGTGGCGGGGGGGCGACTCCTGCTCATTCGAAATGACTCCCGTTCGAACCGCGACATCAGGTCAGGATCCATATGACCTCAAACGCTCGCGGGCATGAGCCGTTCTTGAATGTAATCACAGGTAGTCGCCACGCCCCAAAAGCCCCGCCAACAAATCAAAACCGATCAAAACGCCCACTGAAGATGAAATCTCCTGCTTTTCTGCATCACCATCGGTAACGCAGGTACATGCAGTGACCGCCATCACGCGGGTACATCTGTCTGATCAGAAACCAGCATCAGAATCTCCGAGGGCACCTGCCCCATATCAAGCCTCGCTTTTGACGCACCATGTTCCCTGTCGTCTGCAACCTGCTCAACTCCCTGTCGAAGCACCGTTGACCGTTGTTGCAATTCTTGCAGGGCATCCAGCACGCCAAAGGCACCAACCTGGGCGGTCACATCACAAAAAGCATCAGCAGAAAAAGCCTTTAAAATTTTGGCCCGCTCTGTCTCTACGGTTCGTTGCGACACAGCTAAACGCGTTGCGATCGTCTTATTCGGCATGCCGGTAGCTGCCAATTCCAATACATGTGCTTGGCGTTGAGTCAGACTCTGTAATGTCTTTTGTACTCTTTCATGTTTCTGCATCAGGCTCCGCACAACTCGATGCCGACGAATTGCATACTTCAGATACTCCTCGAGCACGTTCATCGCGACGGGTCTCTGCAGCACCGCCAATGCACCGAGTTGAAAGCCAAAGGCAGTCTGTGCATCTTCATGTTCATCAGCAATCAAGATAATGGGAACATCCGTGGTCTTCTGCAGCAGTTTCTGCCGCCATTGCTCAAACTCATCTCTGCCTGATCGCACGTCATAAACCAGACAAGAGGGAGCAACGTTGGGAGCCGTTATCAGCAACTCATCGACAGAGGTTGAAAAGCGAACTTCAACCCCCAGTCGTTCCGCAATGCGCTGATAGGCTGAGTGAGATCCGGCATCTCGATCGACGATGTAGATCACGGCCGGCCTGGTATCGAAATGTATGGACATGATTCCTGCCAATTTTGCGAGTAATAAGTCAATCTGCTCACTCATAAACACGCAAATCATGGTGGAACTCCGCAGACATTTTTCTGATTCTTTCGCCTGAGTCCGGATTCCCCGCTGCATTACATAAAAACAAGTGGTGGAACCGCCGCAGCAGGTCGAAAAGAATCAAGCTTTCGCCCAACCAAGCAATACACTCGCGTATCGCACCCTAAAAAAAGCAACACAGTAGTTATCACCAACAAGGAGACGCATCCTTCATTAGGTGGCTCTCGCCGTCAAAGTCTCGTCAGCCCCGACGAGTACAGCATCCTTTTCATCCATACAAACACGGTTTCCTTGTTTTTTTGCTGTTAACGATGCTTCAACAGCGTGCCGCAGAAATACACCCAGCACTGAGGCCTCGCACCCAGCACTGAGGCCTCGCACCCAGCGCTGAGGCCTCGCACAGTGCACTGAAACCAATCTTGACGATCGCCTGCATCCCATACGTGCCCAAGTAAATCGCCAATTCTCAAAACAAGGCTCGATTTCATGCATGCATTCAACCGCCCTACCGAGAGCCCCCTACAAGATCACAGCAAACTCTCCGCGACAAAAACGAGCTACCGCACACGCATCTTCCAGTCGCGAGCCGATCATTTCAGAAACTTGCGGTAAGGTGTTATCACGGCCTTGCTGATCATCGTCATCGCTGAACGCCCTCATGTGATTAGACGCAATTCTTGAATCCAAACCGCTCAGATCCACGCGATTCCAATTCTCTTCGGCCCTGCACTACATCAATTTTCATCTCGTTTGAACGACATGCTCAACACCTACGAGTTCCGCGCCCCCTTCCCTACCACTTCACTTGACAACCAACCGTGTTAGGTCCTCGCCCCGTGCAATCACGACCAAACCACTTTCAGTGACGGTGAAACCTCGCTTACGATCTGCTACAGGGTCAAAACCGATCTCGATTTCCGCCGGAATGCGGACTCCTTTATCAATGATCACCCTTCGCAAGCGGCATCTTCTCTCCACCTCAACACCCTCAAACAGAATACTGTCTTCAACCGAAGCATAGCTATTGATCCTGACATTTGGCCCCAGGACACTTCTGGCAACACTGCCTCCACTGACGATGGCCCCTTGGCAAACAATCGAGTCGAGTGCTTCACCGCGACGATGGTTTGATTTCCCCTCGCTACCAAACACAAACTTTGGTGGTGGAAGCATTGGCTGAAAGGCTCGCACGGGCCACTGTTGGTCATACAGATTCAACAGGGGATCAACCCGAATCAGGTCCATGGTCGCTTCATAATAGGCATCGATCGTCCCCACATCTCTCCAGTACGCATCTACTTTCCGATTTTCATCGAGGAACGGAAAAGCACAAACCAGATGGTCTTTGATGGCACCAGGAATGATATTTTTTCCAAAATCGTGCTCGCTGTCATCACGCGTCGCATCGTCACATAGTTGTTCGTAGAGAAATTTGGCATTGAAAACGTAGATGCCCATCGACGCAAGGCAAACCTCCGGATCTTCTGTTAGCCCTACCGGATCATCCGGTTTTTCCTGAAACCCGGTCACGCGATGAGTTCCATCAGTTTGCATGACTCCAAACTGACGTGCTTCTGAACGACTGACGCGCAGTGTTCCAATCGTAATATCAGCATCCATCTTGCGATGAAAGTCGACCATCGGTCCATAGTTCATTTTGTAGATGTGGTCACCAGCGAGCACGACGACATCTTTGGGCTGCTCTCGCTCGATGGCATAGATATTTTGGTAAACCGCGTCAGCCGTCCCCTGATACCAATTATCAGTGAAACGCTGCTGGGGTGGAACAACGTCAATGAACTCGCCCAACTCGCGACAAAAATATCCCCGCCAAGCAAGGTTGAGGTGTCGGTCAAGAGACTGAGCTTTGTATTGCGTCAAAACCAACAGACGCCTCATGCCGCTATTGAGACAATTACTCAAAACAAAGTCAACGATACGGTACAGACCTCCAAACGGAACCGCTGGTTTCGCGCGATCACGCGTCAAAGGCTCCAATCTTGAACCTCTTCCACCTGCCAAAATCACCGTCAATGTGTCTCGCATGCTTTGGTTCTCCCTGCCCCAACCTTGATGCCAAGCGCGCAAAGCTGTCATCACCTTCGAACATCAAAATACGATCTGCTCAAACACCGTTCCAAGCCTAACAGATGCCGGGTCTACGTGCGTGAGTAAACAAAGGAGCCTTTCTGCCAGGCGTGTAAAAATGGGTAAAAGACCAAGTGACTGCTTCAGAGCTCAGCCCCCACAAATAGTCTCCCCCCCGTATACCAGTAGATTTCAGCTTTGACATTGGAAAGCGCCATACAAGCGACTAGCCAGATTTGTAATAATGCTGCGGCATAGCGGTGGTCCAACGCGTCCATCGCAGCGAGGGTAGAAGAACCACTGTGCCCATCGCAGTGACTGACCTTTTTGCCAGCACCAACCTGAATACGAGAAGCAACCTGAGAGCTATTACGGAGTTACCGGCATGACTAAAACCTTGACACACGCAGTAATTGCACTCGCCACGATGATCGTGGGCTCACTGATCACGACTGTGATCTTCCTGCTGCCAACCGGACTGCGTACCTCGGTTCAGGCTCAAAACCGAAACTTGGCGGCAGTCGATACGCGGCCTCCTATCGTGAACGCGGAGAATCTTCGACACGCCCAAAATCTCTCCGATGCCTTTCACAACGTCGCCGAGACGCTGCGTCCTTGCGTGGTCAGCATCAGCACGAAACAGTTCGTGATGGACCCTCGAGTCAATCGCATCCCCCCTCAATTCCGATGGCAGTTTGGTCCACGTGAACAAAACGGCATGGGCAGCGGCGTCATCGTTCGTCCTGACGGTTACATCCTTACGAACAATCATGTCATCGAGGGAGCTGATTCCTTGACTGTCGAGCTATCAGATGGGCAAACCGTCGCAGGCACCGTTGTTGGAACCGACCCCCAAACCGATTTGGCCGTGGTCAAGATCGATGCACCTAACTTGAGAGCAGCAGCGTTTGGAAATTCCGATGCCACCAGGGTGGGCGACTGGGTACTGGCGATCGGCAGCCCCTTTGGGCTCGACCAAACAGTCACTGCTGGCATCATCAGTGGTAAAAATAGAGTTCAAGCAATCATTGCGGATGGTGATGGTTTTGAAGATTTTCTTCAAACCGATGCTGCCATCAATCCCGGAAACTCGGGCGGTCCGTTAGTCAATTTGCGCGGCGAACTCATCGGAATCAACACCGCCATCTTGTCACAAAGTGGCGCCAGTGCAGGTATTGGTTTTGCGATCCCCGTTTCCATGGCTCGACCTGTCCTTGAGTCAATCATTCAGAATGGTGAGGTCCGCCGAGGCTTCCTTGGTGCTCAAGTTGTTGATGTATCTGCGAAACTCACGCAGAGATATGATCTACGGGTTCGAAGTGGAGCGTTTGTGGCAACAGTGCTACCGGAGCAATCCGCAGATCGTGCAGGCCTGAAAGTGGGTGATGTAGTCACCCGTATCGACGGACGCCTATGTACGGGTGGAACCCAACTTCGAAACTATGTCGCAAACCGGCCTCCCGGATCAACGGTTCGAATGGAAGTCAACCGAAACGGCGAAAATATGCAACTTCAAGTACGGCTGACCGAACGCACCGATGAAGCGATGGCACAATTCCGGCCAGATCGCAACAACTTCGGATCCGAGTTAGTTCCGGTAACTCCCGAAACTCAGCGACAGTACGGATACCGTGGCCTCCAAAATGGTTTGATTGTGACCAGCGTTGAAGAGGGAAGCCTCGCCGATCAAGCCGACCTTGAGGTAGGCGACGTGATCGAGTCCGTCGGTGGCCTGAGAATACGCACCGTCGACCAGCTTGCAGAGATTTTGGTGGAAGCCAAACGCGGTGGCCAATCAGTCCGGATGATCGTCCGACGTGGCCGCGAACGCTTGACGCTACTAATCCGCTAATATGCGTGAAGTCTCCGCCCAGGCTTCTGCGAGCACGCGAGTGGCCAGCCACACAGGCGTAGGTAAAGACGGACAGACCTCCGCGAAATGGGGAGGCGAAACGGTGGAGAAAACGCAGAGACTGCGCAAAGGATGCCGAGAACGGTGACTTCGGGGAAACGCCCTGACACACCTTTTCGATTGATTTATGTTTTTCATCGAATCGGTTGTTGTCCTCGGTTGTAGCAGCGTGGGATACCGTTACATTCGAGGGCATGTCTACCATTGCAAAAAAACTGCCGAAGATCCGTCAATTGCCTCCCAATCTCATCAACCAGATTGCAGCCGGAGAGGTCATCGAACGCCCCGCGTCGGTCGTCAAGGAACTGCTGGAAAACAGCATCGACGCTGGAGCCCGTCGCATCGAAGTCACGATTGCCGGTGGTGGTAGCGAACTGATCCGCATCAGCGATGACGGTTGCGGCATGACCTCTGAGCAACTGCCACTGGCAGTCTCCAGTCACGCAACGAGTAAACTGCCTGACGACGAATCATTATTCCACGTTGCGACCCTCGGGTTTCGTGGAGAAGCGATCGCTTCCATCGGCAGTGTGTCGCATCTGACGATCCGGAGCCGGACCGAGTCGGAGGACAGTGGCTCGGAACTGGCGGTCCGCGGCGGTGTCATCGAATCGCCCAGCCCCTGTGGTTGTCCGACCGGAACCGTGATGGAAGTCCGGAACCTGTTTTTCAACACCCCAGTACGACACCGGTTTCTCAAGACGGCCCAAACCGAGCGTGGGCATATCGTAGAAGCATTCACAAGGCTTGCTCTCGCAAACCCACAGATACACTTTGTACTCACCAACAACGATAAGCAGCTTTACGATCTTCCCGTTACCGAACGTTGGGCGGCAAGAATCGAAGCATTCTTTGGCGCGGAAGTCTCCGAGTCCCTGATACCCATCAACAGTGATGATGGGCAAATCAAAATCAGCGGCTATGTATGTGATCCGTCGGTCAGCCGCGGCAACAATCGTATGCAGTATCTATTTCTCAATGGAAGACACATCCGCGACCGCGCTTTGCAACACGCTCTGGGTGAGTCCTATCGTGGCATGCTGATGGTCGGTCGGCACCCGGTCTGCTTCCTGCGAATGGACATGCCCGCAGATATGATCGATGTCAACGTTCATCCATCCAAACTTGAAGTGCGTTTCACTGACGGAGGACGCATTTACAGCCGCCTGCTGCAATCACTGCGGCACCAGTTTCTGACCACCAATCTAACGCAACGTGTCGGCCCCCCCGAACCCATCAAAGACGAGAATGAACTCAGAACACAACCTTCAAGTGAGTTGGGACTTCCTGTTTCTGTTGAGCAACAACAACGGCAAGCCGTGATTGACTGGGCACGTACTGGCCAAATAAACAACGACAACGCCAACCGCGATGTACCCATGGGGGGAACCCCCACATTCCAGCCATTTCCCGGCAACACATCCATTCTCAATCCGGCCGCATCCATCCCGGCCGCATCCAACAACACTGACCTACCAACGAGGAACACACCTTCTGAGCATGAGCAGGCACCGTGGGACAAGACTGACACCAGTTCAATGAACACGATCCCTGCTAGCCCGACCGAAGGCCAGCCAAGTGTTTGTTATCTGGGTTTTCAGGTGCACAACCGCTATCTCGTTACCCAAGATGAATCGGGAATGGTCGTGATCGATCAGCATGCGTTGCACGAGCGTGTGCTGTACGAACGTGTCTGCGCAAAAGTCCTGTCCGAAAATGCCTCGCTGGAATCTCAACGCTTACTGGTACCCGAGCCGGTATCCCTAACACCCGCTGAGCGAACGGCAGCGATTGACGTCAAAGAAACTCTTGCACGAATTGGAATTGAAATTGACGAATTTGGCGGCGAAACAATTTTGATTCACTCCTATCCTGCAATGCTGCCCAAGACGTCACCTGGCGACATGCTGCGTACCTTGCTGGAATCGGTCATCGCAGCTGGCAAGCAACCCGATCCCAAGGATCTATTGAATCATTTACTGTCGACCATAGCTTGCAAAGCTGCCGTGAAAGCCGGTGATCCGCTGAACTCTCAGGAAATCACCAGTCTGCTGGAACAGAAGGATCTTTATCACGAGACGCACCATTGCCCGCATGGGCGTCCAACGGCTTTATTTTTCAGCCGTGATGAACTTGATCGCATGTTTGGACGCCTTGGCCCGCGAGCACGCAGCTGACCGCGTTCGTGTGCTCTGTGAACCTTTATCAATGTCTGCCATATCGGCATCACATTGAGGCATGACAAGCTTGGTTCAAGGCCCACCCAATGCTCGAACACATGTGGACGATGTTTTAACACTGCACCGAAGTCGCTCTGAATTCGCATTACGATGCGACACGTGATATTCTGTTCGCAGTTCGAGACCTCCGGGCGGCATTTTTATCCGCGAAGCTCTATTAGCGGTGAAACGATGAGTTGCATTGATACTCTCCGTAACGGTGATCCCCGTCGTTGTCTTGGAGTTAGCTGAGCACGATTTATTTGAGGCAACTCCGGAGCCACCGAATAAGCTTAGGCTGATCTCGAACCATCCTTCATAATCCATGCATCACATTCATTCTTTCTCGCTTCAGAATATTTCATGCGGTACCCCATAAGCCTCGCCACTGTTTCGGCAGCCCTCGCCATCAGCATTCTCAATTCCCAAGATGCCACGGCACAGCATGACCCTGGTCGTGATGCCATGAAATTACTTGTGCAGGACAAATTCAAGGCCAGTCAAGAACGACTTGCCAAACCGCCCAAGTCACAGAACAGCCCCATCAGCGAAGCGGAACGTAACTTTGTGCTTGCGATACTTACATGCAAGCAAGATCGCCAAGCAGAAGCGATCAGTCACTTACAAAAGGCGGTCTCGCTTGGACTGCCCATCGAACGCATTCTAGCTGGGCCTCGAGACCTATTCGAACCCCTCAGAAATGACCCAGGCTACACTGCATGGCTTTCTGATCTGGAAAAGCCGCTCCTGCATGGCCCCATGTTGTCTTCGGTCACAGATACAACAGCACAGGTTTGGGTGCGAACCGCCAAACCAATTCAGGTCAAGCTTCGGATACATGAGGCAAACGATGACACACAACCTCGGCAGGAATTTACAACAAAGACAACAATACAGGATGATTACACCGGGGTCATTGAGGTAACCAACCTGAAGCCCGATACACCCTACCGGTACCAGCTATCGATCGACGGCCAACCAAGAACAGGTCAACTGAATTTCCGAACCATGCCCAAGGCCGGTGAGCCGGCGAAGTTTGAAGTTGGCTTTGGTGGTGGGGCAGGCTACACGCCCCAATTCAATCACATGTGGACGACGCTGGCCAAACAGGCACCGACCGCATTCCTAATGATGGGGGACAATGTTTACATCGATGACCCCACCCATCCAATGACCCAACGCTATTGCTACTACAGGCGACAATCCGAACCCCTTTGGAAGTCATTCATTGCTTCCACAGCGATGTACTCGATCTATGACGACCATGACTTTGGAGTTAACGATTGCATTCCTGGTCCAGAAATTGATGACCCCGCATGGAAACGTCCCGTCTGGCAAGTGTTTAAACAGAACTGGAACAACCCTGGTTTTGGCGGCGGCGAGAAGCAGCCCGGCTGCTGGTACGATTTCCAGATTGCTGACGTGCACTTCATCATGCTTGATGGCCGATACTATCGCGACAAAAAAGGGGGCAGCATGCTAGGGCCTGTCCAGAAAGCTTGGCTGATGGACACACTCAAGAATTCTCAGTCCACCTTCAAAATCCTGGCTTCGCCCGTACCTTGGTCTCCCGGGGTCAAACCTGGTAGCAAAGACACTTGGGATGGATTCAACGACGAACGCAATGAGATTTTTTCGTTTGTTCATACCAATCAGATAGACGGCGTCGTCCTGCTCGCCGCGGATCGACATCGCTCGGATTTGCGACGCATTCCCAGAAAAGACGGGTACGCTTTTAACGAAGTCATGAGTTCAAGGCTCACAAACGTCCATACCCATGGTTTGGTTGAAAACGCAAAGGGTTCCGAGTTCATTATTGGTTACAACGAAAAGTGTTCGTTCGGCCTCCTCAATTTCGACACCACCGCGAAAAATCCTTTTATCAAATACACAATCGTCAACATCGATGGAGAACGGGTTGGCGAAGCCACGCTAAAACTCAGTGAAATGCAGAGTCGCTGACGACCTAGCAACCAGCGGGCAAATCAAAACCAATTTCGATTCCCTGCTCAGCCGCGAACCCTGTTTTCAGTGACCCCTGTTTTCAGTGACCCCTGTTTTCAGTGACCCCTGTTTTCAGTGACCCCTGT
>NZGD01000017.1 GCA_002690925.1 Rhodopirellula sp. | reverse complement strand
TTCTTGGACTACATGCGCAACAAGCACGCGGACACCAAGGCTTCTTTGAAAGCGGGCAAGTACACCGACGCAGAAACCAGTGTGATTGAGTCTGCGGCAGCAGAAATGACCGCCCGTTACGCCTGATTCGTTAAGCCATGGCTGGAGGACTTCAAGAAGTACGCGACCGCATCTCCTCGGTGCAGAACACCATGCAGATCACCTCTGCAATGAAGATGGTGTCTGCAGCCAAATTGCGACGTGCGCAAGATGCCATCACCCAAATGCGCCCTTACGCCGTGAAGCTTCAGGGCATGTTGGCCAACGTGAGTGCCAGCTTGGAGCAGGGAGAAGGTCAATACTCTGAAGTTCGGGATGTCAATCGGGTGTTGATTGTGGCCATCACCTCCAACCGGGGGTTGTGTGGCGCATTCAACAACAACGTTTTGAAGCTGGCGACCAGCGCTGTGAAAGCTTGCGAAGAAGCCAACCAAGCATATGCGGTCTTGCCCTTGGGCAAAAAGGCCTTGGATGCCGCCAACCGTTTGGAGTGGCCCGTTGCAGAAGGGTTCGGGGACGCGTCGACCACGCTGTTTGAGAACCTCGACTTCGCGCACGCTTCTGAGGTGGCGAACGAAGTGATGGCACAATTTGCGGACGGCACGTACGACCGCGTGGTGTTGGCATACAACCAGTTCAAGAACGCGGCAGTGCAGATCCCTACGGAAGAGGCGTTCTTGCCCATGCTCCCAGATGTGGATGCAGAGGGCGATGCATCTTCTGTCGACTACATCTTCGAACCCAACAAAGAGGAAATTGTGGAGCGCATGCTTCCAAACGCCCTTCGTGTTCAGCTGTACAAGGCGTTGCTCGACAGCCACGCTGCAGAGCACGGCGCGCGGATGACGGCCATGCACCAAGCCACGGACAACGGTGGTGAGTTGCTTCGCGACTTGCGCATCACATACAACAAGGCCCGTCAGACGGCCATCACGACAGAAATCCTCGAGATCGTGGCCGGCTCTGAGGCGCTTGACGGCTAATCGGCCGTTCCCTGTTTTCTTGGCACACTTTGTGGTTAGCTTGAGCCCATGGGCTTGAGGTTCCGCATCTTCTTGGGCATGATGGCCGTGGTGCTGTGCGCGCTGGTGGCCACTGGCTACGTGGCGTACCGATATGGCGTGGACGCGGAGGCCACCTACAACGCTCAGCGCCTGCTTCGAAAGGAAGCCGCACTCCAGAGAAGCCTAAGCTACATGCTCGAACGCATGGGCGGCACGGTGGGGCAGGACAGCTTGGCCGTGGTGTTCACGGACCGCATCTGTGAGCTGGCCGACGTCCACAGCCTCACGTTTTCTCTGTACGACAACCAGGGTCGGTTGGTGACGACATCGGCAGGCCCGGGTTCACCCGACAGCACAGTCGCATTGTCCTTGAACCTGGATGTCCTCGCGTCAGCGACGCTGGGAGAGGGGCGCACAGAAATTCCAAACGTTCGCGGAGGCACAGAAGTGGTGTGGCCTTTGAGGACGGGAAGCGGAGAGGTGCTGGCCTTGGGTCACGTCCACTATGACCCACGCCTGGCTGAGGAGGCGGACTGGAAGGCTTTTTTGGTTCGTTTGGCGCCCGTATACGCACTCTTGTTCTTGTTGGTAGGGTTGCTCGGGTTTTCCTTGTCCAACTCGATTGTGAGGCCCCTGAGACGCCTGAGCTCAGACATGCAATCCAATCCGTTGCAACGAGGTCAAAGCAAAACCCTTTCGTACCGTTGGAGAGATGAGATTGGAAGTTTGGTGACGTCCTACAACGCCCTGCTTGCGCAATTGGAGGAAAGCATCAACGTGCGCGCCTCGCTGGAACGTGAAGGCGCGTGGCGGGAAATGGCCCAGCAGGTCGCCCATGAAATCAAAAACCCGCTGACGCCCCTGAAATTGGGGGCACAGCACCTGGATCGGGCCTGGAGGGATGGCGCACCTGATTTCGAAGCGCGATTGCAGCGTTACACCCAGACCTCGACCCAGCAGATTGATGCATTGAGCAACATTGCGGAGGGCTTTGCCATGTTGGCCACCGACGGCAAGTCAGAAATGAGCCGGATTGGCCTCAAACGACTGCTTCAAGATGTGGTGTATTTGCACGAGTCGTCAGGCGTTCAGCTCGAGTTGCCCTCAGAAGAGGTGGTCGTGTTTGCGGACCGGACGCGGCTCATGCGCGCCTTCAACAACCTCGTCCAAAACGCATTGGAATCGGGCCCCGGCCGGGATGTTGAGGTGAAGGTTCGGTTGACGTGTGAAAATGGCCGGGCGACCACTGAGGTGATGGACAACGGCGACGGCATCGAGGAGTCGCGCCTAGAGCGCATTTTTGAGCCCAAATTCACCACCAAAACCCACGGCTTGGGCCTCGGCCTCGCCATGGTTCGGGCGATTGTCAAGGGTTCTGGAGGACGTTTGGACGTGTCTTCCGAGCTGGGCAGGGGAAGTGCGTTTGTGGTGGTCCTGCCTCAGGTGGATCAGACCAAGGGATAAAGCACCGGACGGCTGATCGCCGCGTCGTTGTCCATGGGAGCCACGCCGAGGTGGAGGAGGTACATCCCGTCTGGCGCATTGGAAGGCATGTAGATGAGCTCTGTGATGCTGCACCCCTGTCTCGGATTGTCAGGAACCCGCCAAAAGGCGTGATGGGCCTCCAATCGCCCGCCGTCCACTTCACGGTCCACCGACGGCAAATCCACCAACACATGCTGGACGCCCTGTTGGACAAGCTTGTCCATGAAGGCGACGGTGAAGTAGGGTGGGTTGGTGTTGGACCACGCTTTGGTGCGTTTGGCGTCGTCGTTGGGCAAGGTTCTGACCACCAACGCCGGTGGCCAAGGTCCATTGGGCAAAGCTTCGAGGCTGTCGACGTCCACCACGAGGTCTTCTTCACGTCGTTGAGGCGTCACGCTGATCGCCAAACACGGGAAGTGCGATGTCCTTCCGCGAAACAAAGGATCCACGGGATGAATGATTGGCGTGATGTGCCCGAGGCATTCCGTGTGGGTGCTGTGGCCATGGGGATTGAACAGGATGTCACGAAAATTCACGGAACCTCCTTCGTCGACGGCACCCACAAATCCGTCCCCGCGGACGGGGGTCATCTTGGGAGAATCCACATACCACGCAGAGGGGTTGGGACCGCCGTTCCCCACCAGCACGGTGCTCAAATCCACGGGGCGCGTCAAGTCGGCACGATGTGCGATGCCGTTCCATTCGAAGTGACAATGCATGACCTCAAGAAACGAAGAAAGGCGCCACGAGGGCGCCTTTCTGTGTAAGTCGAAGTGGGTTTGTTCTTATTCGAACAAGTAACCGATCCTGAGCATGCCTGTGGAGTACGTGCCCAAGAAGTTGGATCCGTTGAAGAAGGCGTCACGTGGAGAGTCGATCAACGCGTCTTGCGTGGCAGGAGATTGCTCGACCCAGTCGCTCCAGAGGGCGTCCGCGGCGATGTACGCAGCTTCGCCGGCTGGACCACCGTTGGGGTTCACAGAGAACACGCCGTCGCCGAGCCAAGGCTCACCGTTGATGACATAGTTCACTTCTGTCGCGCTGTTCCACTGGAAGCCAGTGCCGCCAGTCACGGTGTTTTGGACGAGCTGAGAAGAGTTCTCGTCGCCTGAACCGCCGTCGAAGTAGATGTTGAAGGCGTTGTTGTCGCTTGCAGTGATGGTGGACGTGATGCCAGAAGTTTGTGCGAAGCGGAGGCCGGCTTCAAAACCGACGTAGATCGCGTCGTTGAAGTAGTAGTCTGCACCGAAGAGCAAGTCCACGTTGATGGTGGTAGACTTTATTTCGTTGGCGTATGACCACACACCCCAGTTGGCGGGATCGGGCTCGTCTTCCCAGAAGCCAGAGTTCACAGTGCTTCCGTCCAAGTTGAGTGCGCTGAAACGCTCACGCTGCAAGGTGAGGGAGTTCATGCTGATGCCTGCGCCCACGGCGAGGTATGGAGACAAGTTGTCGGTGCCTTTGAAGTGCTTTTCGTAACCGACGCCCAAGTCCAAACGAGAGTGATCGTTGGTCAAGAACAAGTCAGGGTGCGTAAGCGTACCCGTGGCGCCTGCTTCTTGAAGAGAGTTCTCAGGCACAACGAGGTAGCTGTTGCTGGTGTTGTTGAGTCCGAGGGTCACACGCAACGCAGCGTCGTCGTCAAGGAAGTTTCTGTACTTGATGACAGATGCGTTGATGGGGTTGGCACCAAAGGGGTTGAAGGAGACTTCAACGTTGTGCTCTCCGCCCAACTGCTTCTGAGCGTTGGCGGATGTGAAAGCCACGGCGAACGCGGCCAAGGTGAACATCAGTTTTTTCATGACTGAAATTTAGGTTTCAATGATTCGGTGGTGCAAGAAAGCACACAACGAGAGATTCACAACAATTCGAGGTTATCAACATTCACAGAAAAGATTGTTGATAACCCAATATATGTTAGGCGCGACGCGTCATTCCACGGTGACACTCTTGGCAAGATTGCGCGGTTGGTCCACGTTGCACCCCCTCATCAACGCGATGTGGTAGCTCAAAAGTTGCATGGGGATGACGGTGAGCAGCGGTGCCAGCGCGTCGTCGACCTTGGGAATTTCCAATATGTGGTCGGCCAAGGCCCGAACCTTGGTATCGCCTTCGGTGACGACGGCCAGGATTTGCCCCCCGCGTGCCTTCACTTCTTGGATGTTGCTGACCACCTTTTCATAGACCTCGTCCTGTGTGGCGATGAAGACCACGGGCATGGCTTCGTCGATCAACGCGATGGGGCCGTGCTTCATTTCGGCCGCGGGGTAGCCCTCGGCGTGGATGTAGCTGATTTCTTTCAGTTTCAACGCGCCCTCGAGCGCCACAGGGAACTGGTATCCTCGACCGAGGTACAGGGCGTTGTCCGCGTGCGCGAACTTCTCCGCGATGTGCTCAATGATGCCCGCGTTGTCCAGGACCCGCTCCACAAGGCCAGGGATGTTGTCCAACCCCGTCATGAGGCGCATGAACTGCTGGTCTTCAAGCCTGCCTGAGCGATGTCCCACATGCATGGCCAAAATGGTCAGCACGGCCACCTGAGCCGTGAAGGCTTTGGTGGAGGCCACGCCGATTTCGGGTCCGGCATGGGTGTAGGCGCCGGCGTGGGTTTCCCGTGCGATGCTCGACCCCACCACGTTGCACACCCCAAACACGTGCGCGCCTTGTTCCTTGGCCAAACGGATGGCCGCCAGCGTGTCTGCCGTTTCTCCACTTTGTGAGATGGCGATGACGACATCGTCTTCGCGGATGATGGGGTTCCGGTAACGGAATTCGGAGGCGTATTCCACCTCCACAGGAATGCGTGCCAAACTCTCGAAGAGGTATTCGGCTACCAATCCGGCATGCCAGCTCGTTCCGCATCCGAGAATCAGGATGCGTTGGGCCTTGCTCCACACGTCCCAGTGGTCGTCGATTCCCGACACGGTCGACTCACCCGCTTGGAGGCGGATGCGGCCGCGGATGGAGTCGCGGATGGATTTGGGCTGCTCGAAGATCTCTTTGAGCATGAAGTGGTCGTATCCAGCCTTTTCCAAGGACGCCATTTCAAGTTCGATGGCATGGATTTCGGGGGTGACGACCGTGTCACCAATGGTCCGGATCGTCAGTTCTCCCGAGCGGTGCATGGTCGCTACCTCCTCGTCCTCGAGGTAGATGACGTTTTTGGTGTGGGCGACGATGGGTGTCGCATCAGAGCCCACGAAGAATTCGTTCTCTTGGCCTACTCCGATGACGAGGGGAGAAGATTTGCGCGCCGCAATCAGGCGGTCCGGGTGACGCTGGTCAAGTACGACGAGGGCGTAGGCACCCACGACTTCCTTGAGTGCGGTTCGAACGGCATCGGGCAAGTCCAGGCCCGTGGAAAGTTGCACCTCTTCGATGAAGTGGGCGAGCACTTCGGTGTCGGTCTCGCTGACCAAGTTGTGGCCGCGGTGGGTGAGCAGTTCCCGAAGGGCCTCGTAGTTCTCGATGATGCCGTTGTGGATGACGGCAATGCGTCCCTTGCTTCCGGCGTGAGGGTGTGCGTTCACGTCGCTTGGGGGGCCGTGTGTGGCCCACCGCGTGTGCCCGATGCCCACCGTGCCCTGGGGTTTGTTCTCTCCAACGTGGGCTTCCAAGTTGGCCACTTTGCCTTGCTTCTTTTCGATGCGCAGCGTGTCTTGGCTTTCCAACGTGGCGATGCCCGCGCTGTCATATCCTCGGTATTCGAGGCGCTTCAATCCGTCAATGAGGATGGGGTAGGCTTCTTGGGGCCCGAGGTATCCGACAATTCCACACATGGTGCGAGGGCAAACTTTGGTTAGCGTCCGAGGGTCAAGGTCAGTCGTGCGGGGTCGTCCACTTGGGTGCCTTTCAACACCACACTGGACACAGAGATGCCGCGACGGCTGGAGACAAGGTACAACTCACGGCCGTCCAATTCTCCCTTCATCAGCGCTTGGACGGTGCTGCTCAAATTGAAGACGTAGGCCTTCCGGGTGGCGTCGTAGGTGCCGTCCACCGGGATCGGCGCTTCTTCGTCCGGCGTTTCCGACAAATTACCCTCTGCGTTTTCGAGCAACACAAACAGCCGATCGGGCGCCGGGATGGGCTTGTCAAACGACTCCGGTTCGACCGGAAGAACCAATTCGGCCTTGAGGACGGTCGGGATGTCTGTGAGGCTGTCTTGAAACGCGGCAAGGTGCGGGAAGCGAAGACGGACTTTGGTGCCCGATGCCGACAACACGTAGGCGCGCTCTGTGCCGGGCCATTCTTCCACCGACTCGTCCGCATCCAAGACTGCCAGGTCGCCTTCGAATACGTGCTCGAACAAGTTCATGCGCGCGCTCAGGGGGCTGATCAGGAAGTCATAAAACGAGGTGTCTGTGTCGTTGTGGTAGTGCAGCCGCATGACGCTCAATCCGCTGTTGATGTCGAAGGCAGGCGCGCCATGACGCATGTCCAAGGACTGAACCAAAATGCCTGGCACCACTTCAAACCAAGACGCGTTTTCATCGTAGGTACTTGAATCCAGGTCGACCAGGGTTTGGCCCAGGTCGGTCCTCAAGGGGATGCGAAGCGTGGGAGGCAAAGTGTCCTCTCCCAGGATAAGCTCATCGGCCGGACGCAAATCCATGGCGCCGGCCAACGGAGACACCCATTCGTCACCGGTTGTTTGCGGCGTCCATGAGGAGTAATACGCACTGTCGAAGGACAGGCTGTCAGCCAAGGGCTGAACGGAGAAAGAGGATGGCGAAAGCCGGCCGTAGAAGTCTCCCGTGTACCGCAATTGCAGAAAGAGGCTGTCGGCCACAGGGTTCTCCCCAAAGTTCAAGTCTGTGGCAGAGAGGCGAAGTTGTGTGGCCAACGACGCCCGGACTTGCCCAAAGCGAGGAACGTACACGCTGCCCACAAGGCCGGTGCTGAGACGATCGGTTCTGAGGCTGTCCTCACGAAGCGTGGCGAGCTCCACGGTGACCGTGTCAATCACGACCACATCGAGCAGTTCAGACGCGGGTTGAAGTCCGAGCCCAATGTCTGTGGTCGGTTTGGTGCACCCAAGGGTGAGTGCCAAAAAGCATCCAAGAAACAAGCTGACTGTCGGGTGGATGCGGAAGTCGTTCCTCTTCATGAGGGCACGAAGTTCAACAAGAACTCCTTTACTCCGCGACAGCCTCAGCCTTTCCCTCCAACATGGTGTCGTAGAAGGCGTTGATTTCAGAAACGAACCCTTCACTTCCGCTGTAAGGCAGGATGGGCTTGTCCATGCCGGCCAAAACGGCTTGCGATTCGGTGCTGAGCTCTTCAGAACCCACGATGATGGCGTCTGCACCTTGCATGCCGAGCGCGTTGAGGTTTTCAAAGGTTGGTTCGCCAATGCTTGACAAGGCGTCTGCAGGAATGCCATGCGCCTCGGCCTTGGCGGCCATCCCGGCGTCCAAAGAACCGTCAAACCCTTCGTCGTACGCGTGGTAAATCACCTTGGCGTTTTCGAAGTAGGGCTCGTCGGCAAATACGTGCTTGAGGTAAAGTGGAACGAGGCTGGTCATCCATCCGCTGCAGTGGATGATGTCCGGCGCCCAGCCCAACTTGCGCACGGTTTCAAGCACGCCGCGCACGAAGAAGAGGCTGCGCTCGTCGTTGTCTTCGAAGAAGTTTCCGTCAGCGTCTTCCAAAACAGCCTTGCGCTTGAAGTAAGTGTCGTTGTCGATGAAGTACACCTGAATGCGGGCCGAGGGGATGGAGGCCACCTTGATGATCAAGGGGTGGTCCGTGTCGTTCACGTTGAGGTTCATGCCGGAAAGGCGGATGACCTCATGGAGTTGGTGCCGGCGCTCGTTGATCTTGCCAAAGCGGGGCATGAACACGCGGATTTCCTTTCCTTTCTCGTGCGTCCCTTGGGGCAACATGCGAGAGACGTGGCTCATCGTGGTTTCCGGGAGGTAGGGAGTGAGGTGCTGAGAAATGTAAAGGACGCGTGGCTTACTCATAGTTATGTTCTTCGTGAAACGGAGCCCTAAGATAAGTAAATTTGAACCCAAATCCAAGCATTTACGCGGGTTACAGCGCCAAAACAACTGGTTTCCATGGTCCTTTTGCATTCTTTGGAAGAGCTTCACGCATGGCAGCGTGACAACGCTTGGGCGTCGCGGCAAACGGGGTTTGTGCCCACCATGGGCGCGTTGCACGAGGGTCATGCCAGTTTGATCCGGTTGGCTGCCGAGCGCTGCGAGTTGGTGGTGGTTTCCGTGCTGGTGAATCCCACGCAATTC
>NZGD01000016.1 GCA_002690925.1 Rhodopirellula sp. | reverse complement strand
CCGATGGTGCATGTTCCGTTGTATGCATCAGAAGAGTTTCAAGGGAAAAGTGGTGCTGGCATCTTCGGCGACGTTGTGATGGAGGTCGACTGGTCGGTCGGGCAAATTCTTGATGCAGTCGAAGACATCGGCGCTGAACGTAACACCCTGGTTGTTTTCACAAGCGACAATGGTCCGTGGCTGAGCTACGGAAGCCATTCTGGTCGCGCGACACCGCTTCGTGAGGGCAAAGGAACCATGTTTGAGGGCGGCTATCGAGAACCAACAATCATGTGGTGGAAAGGAAAGATCCCAGCAGGCACCGAGTGCGATCAACTCTGCAGCACCATTGATCTGTTGCCGACCGTTGCCAAACTGATAGATGCCCCCCTGCCGCAACATAAAATTGATGGAAAAGACATCCTGCCGCTGATGACGGGACAAGCCAACGCGACAACTCCCCACAAAGCCTTTTATTGCTACTACGGTGGCGGCCAGCTTCAAGCCGTCCGCAACGAGCAATTCAAACTTGTCTTTCCACATTCCTACCGCACTCTCAATGGTCACCCTGGTGGAACCGGCGGTTTTCCGATTGGCTACAAGCAGGCCAAGGCCAAGCTAAGCCTGTTTGACTTGAATGAAGATGTCTCAGAAACAACCAACGTCATCGCCAAACACCCTCATGTTGTCAAACAATTAATGGCCGCCGCCGAGACCGCCCGCGTTGATTTGGGGGATACTCTGCAGAAGCGAAAGGGTAATGGAGTCCGACCACCCGGGAAGTTAGATGCTCAGGATGAACGCCTTCCCTTGCAGTGGCAGTAGCGTCACTTGTGAATCAGCCACACGATTAGCACCGATACTTCACCGAACGGCAGCACCACTCAGGCTTTCACTGAAAAGTCGCCCACCACCCTCGGAAGAAAGCCACGCCAGGATGAGCACCCGTCAAGACACCCCACTTCTGACACCCAGCCTTCTTGGTAGGCTAGAACGCATGGAGCTTGTTTCCCGCAAGGTTTTCCGTGGTCGATTGAAAGGTGAACGAAAAAGCAAACGGAAGGGGCAAAGTGTAGAATTCCATGATTTTAGAAATTATGTGCCAGGCGATGACCTTCGTTTGATCGACTGGAATCTATATGCCCGTCTGGACCAGCTGTTTCTGAAGCTGTTTCAAGAAGAAGAAGACTTGCACTTCTATGCACTGATTGACGCAAGTGAATCCATGAATTTCGGCACCCCTACAAAGCTGCATGTCGCCAAACAACTGGCTGCCGCTTTGGGCTACGTTGGGTTGTGTCGTGCTGACCGCGTCAGTATTCAGGCACTGGGCCCCATGGGACGTCAAGCGCCGGCCCTGAGAGGCCGAGCAAGCTTGTGGAAAATGTTGAATTATCTTGACAGTATTGATAGTGGAGAAAACGTCTCTCTGTTCGAAGGAGTCAAGGATTTTTCAGTACGCAATTCAGGTACAGGGATCGCCGTTCTCATCTCGGACTTAATGGACAAGGAAGGATACGAATCAGCCCTGCGGATGCTGATAGGGCGTCGCATGGACGTCTTTGTAATGCACGTTCTCTCGCCCGAAGAGATTGATCCGCCGCTCCGGGGTGATCGCCGTCTGATTGACGTTGAGGATGGCGATTCTGCCGAGATCACTCTGAATAACTACGCGTTGCAAAAATACCAGGAAACGGTCAAATCATTCGTTGGCTCTGTCAAACAGTTTTGCGCCAAACGGTCGATAGCCTACCTGCCTGTACGGACCGAGACACCTGTAGAAACAATCGTGACAAAATACCTCCGTGAACGAGGCGTTGTACGATGAATTTTGTTCCAGCATTGACAAATCCACTTGCCTTGGCGGCCTTGGCACTCATCCCCGTTGCAATCATTGCTCTTTATTTCCTGAAGCTAAAACGAGAGCCGGTGGAGGTCCCGAGTACTTACTTGTGGGCAAAGACAATCGAAGATTTGCATGTCAACAGCCTGCTCCAGCGTTTACGCCGCAGCTTACTGCTACTGCTTCAATTATTGGCCGTGTTCATAGCTTTCATCGCAATCTTGCGTCCAGGCTGCCGTGGAGCAACGCGGGGCCAAGACAGGACAGTGTTTTTGATCGACAATTCAGCGAGTATGCAAACAGTCGATCGCAATGAAACGTTAAGTCGTTTCGAGAAAGCAAAGCGACTCATTCTTGAAAAAATTGAAGCGATGAGTGATAGCGACTCGGCAATGCTCATTTCCTTCAATGATCGCCCTGAAACGGTACAAGCCTTCACAACCGACCGCGCCCGGTTGCGCGATTCGTTGGAACGTGTCACAATCACCAACCACAGCACTGACATTCTCGGAGCACTAAAGGCTGCTGACGGACTCGCGAACCCACGGCGGTCCAGTGAAATCGCTGATGTCAAAGACGTGCAGGTCGCTGATGCAAAACCCGCTGACCTCCTGATATACAGTGATGGCCGGTTTCAAACGGTCACGGAGTTCAGCCTCGGCAACTTGGAAGCGGAATACATCGCCATGGGCTCAAGTGATGTTGAAAATCTTGCAATCACTGCTTTCTCAACAGAAAGAAATGCAGAACGCCCTGCTGAAGTACAAGCCTTTGCAACGATAGAAAACTTCGGAAACACATCCGTTTCCACCACTGCCACGTTAACCATGAATGAGCAGTTCTTGGACGCCGAAGCGGTTCAGCTCGACGCGGGGGAGCAGACCGGCCTCAGCTTCGTCATCGAAACAGAGGATGCAGCCACCCTGAGCTTGGCTCTCGACCATGAAGACGATCTGGCAATCGACAACATTGCCTACACGGGGCTCAGTCCGCTTCGAAATGTGTCCATCCTCGTGATCACCCCCGGCAATACGCCGCTCAAAGTGGGATTGGAAACGGAACAGACCGAAAAAATCTGCACCACAAATTATGTTAAGCCTTCCTATCTGCAGACCGACGAGTACAAGAAGCGAGCCGCTGATGGCGTCGATGACCTCATCATCTATGACACGTGCTCACCGAGTGAAATGCCAGCAACCAATACATTTTTCATCGGTGCTCTTCCCCCACCGACGTCGCTGATAAGCAACGAGATCATTGACCCCAGTCCCACTGGAACCGGATCAACCACGACTGAATCAAGCCCCGCGACAGTACCACCGGCCTCTGAAACTGCAGGTCCAGCCGGAACCTCTGTTGACACAACAGCGGCTGATTCAGTCAACGGTCCGGAGTTGAACTGGAGATGGACCACCCCGAAATCCTCCGTCTCGCTGATCGATATCGAACGCACCCACCCACTGATGCGATACCTCGAATTGTTCTCACTACTGATTTTCACTGGCCGTGGAGTCGACGGTCCCCCCGGCACCATCGAACTCGTGGGAGCTGACGTAGGAACGGTTTTAGCCATTGCACCACGTGACGGCTTTCAGGATATGGTTCTCGGGTTTGAGATTATCTCCCGCGGAGATGATGGTACGCCACTCGCCAACACAAACTGGTACGCAGAACGTTCTTGGCCTGTATTCTTGCTAAACGTACTGCGTCATCTGGCAGGCGCAGCAGATGCCACGGGCGCCCCAAGTTACCGTCCGGGTGAAACGGTCCGCATGCGACTGGAAAATGCAATTACTTCTCCTAGCGTCACGCGTGTTGGGGGAGCGACGGTTGCTGTGACCCCAGGGCCAAGTGGAACATTGGAGATCATCGAAACCGAAATCCCCGGGAATTATCGGATCGAGGACGACTCGAAACTGGCAGATATCTTCGCGATCAATCTATTTGATCCACAAGAAAGTGACATCGCCGCGGTTAATGAGATCGACATCGGCTACGAATCTGTTTCATCAGGAAATGGCACTGTCGACCAACGCCAGGAATTCTGGCGATGGGCATTGATCGCGATGCTGGGTTTGATCGCTGCCGAATGGTGGGTCTACACTCGTCGCGTGGCCTAAACAGGCCTACCTGCCCCAACAATCCCAATGGCTAGGACGTTAAGTCAGCGTCGTCTGCGAGATCGCCCTCGGTGATCAGGGTGAATCCTTTTTCATCCAGAGTGGCCATCGCCATTTCAATGTTTTCAACCATGATGGCGACGGCCGGAGCACCGTTAGGCCTGACAATCAGCGGGTATGCCTGAATGATATTGAGCTCCGCTTGCAGCAACGCGGTGCAAACTCGCAGGAGTGGTTGTGGCCCTTCTGGTAGCTGAACGCCGACTAGATCTGTTTCGATCATCGCCAGTCCGCTGCGTTCCAGAATATCCCTTCCACGATCCGCGTCGCTGACCAAGAAACGTACGAAAGCACACTCCGCCGCATCACTAATTGATAAAGCACAGATACGAATTCCCGTACCCTCAAATCGCCTCACTACCTCCAACAATTGTCCCACACGATTTTCCAGGAAAATCGTGAACTGTCTGATTGCCGGAAAATTGCGGCCACGCATTGTCTGAAATGCCGTTCCTGCCTCGTCCCCAATGTTCATCTGTGGCTCGTCGTGTGCTACAAGGAAACCTGAACCGATTTTCGGGTTCGATGGTGTTAACAATTTCTGCGGTGACCATCCCCGGGCGAACAAAAAATTCGGATCCCCAAGAGTCATCTTGGAGCATCGGTTGATAAAGCGGAAAGCGTCAGCATTTTTGGAGGACAGTTGAAGTGATTATCAACCATGACGTTTCAATGGGCCGAGCATACCGAAAATCCCGAATGGAAGGTTCAAAACCCATTTCAACCTCCTCATACAGACCCAGGAACGGATCCTGCTCAACCGCTGCATCCGTTAAACTCGTCACCAAGAATCGCCCCTGACCTTGAATTGAAATCGCATGCCTCCCACAGTGCCCTCTCCCCTTGCCAGCCATCAGCTGACCCTTCGCGTTCATTATCACGAAACCGATGGTCAGCGTCGTGTCCATCACGGCAATTACCTGAATTACTTCGAACGTGGTCGCGTCGAAATGTTACGAGCGATGGGCACCAGCTACCGGGACCTTGAGGACACCGGCCTGATGCTAGTGGTAAGTGAATTGAACGTGAGATATCACTCCGCAGCACAATTTGACGACACGCTCGTCGTCACCACAAAGCTAATGGAAGTTCGCAAAGTGCGTCTCACCCATCACTACGAAATCCATCGCGCGGATGAGCTGATCGTGGACGCCGACTCGATCATCGCCTGCGTCGACAAGACGGGGCGTCCCAAACGCCTGCCACCAGCGTTGTTCGAACTGTAAACAAAGATAGACAACTCACATGCTGCCAGCGGTTTTGCGTTCTTCGAATCAAAATCGACAGCGAAATCCAAGCCTAAATCAGAGCCCAGCATCCACCGATCAAAATGGTGCTCAAACCCATGTTTTCAACTTACCACCTAGCTCGGCTAATCCAACCCTGTTAAGAAACAGGGTGTTTCCCCGTTCTACCTTAGAAAAGACTTTAATGGTACGCGTCAACAGGCAGTCTTAGCGGACACCGACCGAACTGAAAATGTGTCACTCCTAGGCTCTCTCTCACACCCAAGTGCAGCAACTGCACGATCTCCCACCCCACTAAACCGTCAGCATTAGACCAAGCTTAGCAGCGACTCGAGCAAGTCTCGGTCATTTGATGCTCAGATCTCCCATAAACCCGTCGTTTGAATTTGTCCAAGACGCCCCTTCGCTGTACCCTATAGAGAGGGCCCTGCGGCATCATGGTGCGTGAAAGTTGATTGCCCAGAGATCCGATAACATCGGTTCCACGCCGTCGGCACAGCAGGCCAAGTGCTGCTCCGTGTGGTTCCGGAAACTCGTCACCCAGAACGATACAACCACCAACCCCACTGCCCACTAAAACCGCCGAGTCCGTAGCCGTTCGCGAGCCGACCGACAAGGTGAAAGTCACACCGCATTGCCCCCCAAGTCTTGACTTTGCTTCCCCAACTTTCGACAACCGACGAGGACATCCGGCATGCAAGTTAACCGGAACAGCAATCTCGAGATCCCTGTCTCACTCAGAGACAAACTGCTTGTGTTCCGCAGGCGGGTTTGGATCCTCAAATTGGTGGAAGCATTTGCTGGTGCCACCATCGGTGTCTTGATTGGTTTTTTATTCACCTATTTGCTGGATCGTTTTTTTGACACCTCACCAGTCATGCGATCGTTCATCCTTGGTGGCTCAGCGATTACGTGCGGCTTGATTCCTATCACGATCAATCGCTGGATCATCAAACGACGACGCCTCGATCAACTTGCTCTCCTGCTTTCAGAAACCCAACCTTCGGCTGGCGACCAACTGCTAGGTGTCATCGAACTGTCAGAGGACACCTCAGAACAGTCTCGATCACCAGAACTGGTTGAAGCAGCGATCAAGCAAGTGGCCGCATCTGTTCAAAAACAGGATTTAACCGAGGCGATCCCTAAACCTCGACACCGACAACGCTCGATAGCTGCTGCATTGCTAGGCCTTGCTGCCATCGCGTTACTATTTTTTACCGCCACTGCAACCAAAAATGCGTGGGCCCGCTTCCTAATTCCATGGGGCTCGACCCCTCGGTACACCTTCGCAGGGGTCCAGAGCTTACCTGAGAACTTGGTTGTGCCCCACGGAGAACAGTTCGACCTATCCGTTGCGTTGCGCCCGGATACCGAATGGTCACCAAGTGTTGCAAGCGTTGCCATCGCTCGCCAGCCACCAACAACTGCGGGTCTGAACTCAACCGCTTATCACTTCACATTGCCAGGCCAGCTACAACCAACCGACTTATTTGTCAAAGTGGGAGACTTCAAGGGACAAGTCTCAATAGAACCCAAATTGCGTCCAGAATTGAATTCGATCCAGGCAAATGTGCAGCTACCGTCTTACCTGGGCCGCAAAGAGGCTATCACGAAAGCCATACGAGGTGCATCTTTTTCTGTTGTCAAAGGTAGCGAAGCAACATTCTTGGCAAAAGCCTCCCGTGATCTCGCGACTGCAAGCGTGAACGGAAAAAGAGCCCAACCCGCAGACGCATCTTTTCTCACTGAACCACTCCTTGTAAGGCAAAATGAACAGGTTGAGTTTCGCTGGGCGGATAACGATGGACTAACCGGGAGCAAACCATTTAAACTTTCGATCGAGGCAACAGAAGACGGTTCCCCGACGCTTATCTGTGACAACCTACCGAGACGCAAAGTCATTCTGGACTCTGAGGTACTCTCTTTTACCATTCGTGCCCGTGATGATTTTGGTGTCAAACGTGTAGGAATTGAGTGGAATGGTCTGGACGAATCAATCTCCGAAATTGCTTCAGGCGAGTCCATTTTGGGAGCGGGAGACCAACATGCTGAGTCTCTCGAATTGGTCGGAGTATTTTCTGCAGCCACCCACCAAATCACGCCACAGCCTATCGCCGTTCGCATCTTTGTCGAAGACTACTTGCCTGGTCGTCCCCGCATCTACTCGCCCACCTCTGTCTTCGATGTCCTTGATGCAGAACAACACGCTATCTGGATCACTACTCAAATGGCTCGCTGGCATCGCATGTCGCTGGACGTCCGAGATCGCGAAATGCAGCTACATGAGACAAACAAGCAGTTGAGGCAGCTGCCCACTGACGAACTTGGCACCGAAACAAACCTGGAAAAGCTGTCAGACCAAGCTGATCGAGAAAGAAACAACGGTCGTCGACTCAAAAGCCTCGTGCAAAACGGTGAAGGCCTATTGAAGGAGGCAATGCGCAACACGGAGATAGCGGTTGATAATCTTGACCAGTGGGCCGAGATGATGCAAATACTCAAAGACATTTCGTCCAATCGAATGCCATCAGTCGCTGACCTGTTGGACAAATCAGCTCAACAGCCCAGCCAATCTCCCCCAAGCCCGGCCGACCAACAAGGAAAACAGGTTGGTAAAAACCGACTCACGCAATCCGGGCAATCAAAGCCAGGTGCCGAACAACAACCAGAAAAGGAGCCGGCTACTCCCGCACCAAATATCAACGATGTTGAATCAACCCAGCACGATCTAAGCAAGGTTAAGCCTGAAGAAACACCCCCCGGAAAACCAAGCCAAGGGCGACTTGGTCTGCCTGACACAAAACTTGCTGGTAACGCAAAAAGTGACTCACCGCCCTCCGATCAACAGTCACCGATCGACAACGCCGTCACGGAGCAAAAGGAATTGCTGGCGGAATTCGATAAAGTTGCGGATGAACTAAACAACATTCTGGCCAATCTGGAAGGCAGCACCCTCGTGAAACGCCTCAAAGCTGCATCACGAAAACAACAAACGGTTGCCAGTGCCCTTTCACGTATCGCTCCCATTTCTTTTGGAGTCACTGAGCGAGAAAAGGAAATCCACGCACAAACATTTTCACAACTTGCGGAGGTCGAATCCAATAGTAGCAGCGAAACGTCGCACATTATGGATGACATGGCCGCTTATTTTGAACGAAGCAGGTTCATGCTCTTCCAACGCGTGCTTGATGACATGCGGGAACAGGATGTGACAGCCGAACTCCGACTTCTGGCTGATGACCTGAGAAGGGAAAATGGGCTCGCAATCTCTCAGGCCGAGTACTGGAGTGACAACTTTGATCGCTGGGCCGAAGACCTTGTCGAAGTCACGAAGGGTGGAGCAAGCCCTGGTGGAAAGCCCAAGGGCAGCCTTCCACCTGCGATTGTTCTTGAAGTTCTGCAATTGCTCGAAGGTGAAGTTAAACTTCGTGAACAAACAAGAGTCGCAGAGCAAGCCCGCCCCGCTGTGAGTGATACTGAGCATGTCATGACTGCCAACCGCCTGTCTGAAAAACAGCATAGTTTCAATGAACGCATGAATGATGTCGTCAGACGTATCTTAGAACTACCAGATGCTGAATCCGAATTTGACAAAGAGATCGGCCTGTTAAGCCAAGTTTCCGGAGTGATGGCAGAAACGACTGAAATCCTTGTCAAACCTGAGACAGGGCCGCCCGCAATCGCGGCTGAAACTGAAGTCATCGAACTGCTCTTGAAATCCAAGCGATTCAACCCCAATGCAGGTGGAGGTGGCGGTGCCGACCCGGGTGGCGGTGGTAGCGGCGATACTGAAACAGCTGCTTTGGCTTTGGTTGGGTCAGGGGCGAACGAAAAAGAGAACCGCGAGGAACTCTCTGCCACTCAAGCCACGGGGACGAACGGAATGTCTCTTCCGGAAGAATTCCGATCTGGCCTCGATCAATATTTCAATCAATTGGAGGCGTGGAAGGCGGACCAACAACCCTGAGACCCATACGTGACATTTGACAAGACAAAACGCCCCATTCAACTGCTATCTCCGCCCCCTGTTCATTCTGCATCCCATGCAACCAAGTCCACCTCGAAAGTCGCTTTACTGTCTGCTTACAGACGCGACTCAGTTAACAAATACACAAGCACCCATGAAACGCCCCATCACCACCTTGATCACTGTTTGTGGACTCGCCCTGGCCCTTATCGGCAACTGCGGTGCCCAGGTCAAGATTGCACGTGGTCGAGTCGCGATCCCCCTAGCAGTCAAAGTCGATGAACTTGCAAATCGCGAATTGTACTTTCTGAAGAAGGTATGTAACCCAAACCCGTCAGAGTACAAAGCCATTGTGGAGGCCACCGAAAAGCGAACTAAGGAGATGCAGGAAATGTATCTCGAGCTGAGCAAGAACAAGGATCCTAGCGTTTGGCCCCGTCCACAACAGTTAGTAACTGACCATCTGCAGAAACTTGCCGACAAAGCATTCACGCCCCAAGTTGCGATGGTGTATCGAAGTGAGATCACCGCCAGAAATGAAGCGAACATTAACGCCACAGCCTCCATTGTGACCAACCTGATCGACTCACAAGTGCTCTTGTCACCGTCCGAGATGGATTCATTAACGACGAAGGTCGCACAACTGGACACAACCAAAAAAGCTACCTTACCGGTAGCCTTCTTTTACAGGCATATGATTCCGATTCCATCCACAGAAAAACTGGACGGTTTACTCTCTGAGCGGCAGCTTGCTCTCTGGAAAACCCAGAAAAGACCAAGCTACAATCAGCCTTGGGTCAATTACTTCAATTCCAATGATTTCCTTTCCAACATTTTCCCACCGGGTATTAAACAACCAGACCCAGGAAAAAGAAATGAAGGAGATAATTGAGCGCGTAACAATGATGCAGTAGCCAGGTTCAACCTTTTCAAAACGGTGAGCACAGGCGGCAGCTATGTAAACTGCACAATCGCGATCACAAAGATACTGCCACTGTCACGACGCCCCGTACACTTCAGACAATCTCCGCTCAGACACTTTCACGCTTTAGTCAATGCCCACCTCCACACCCTTCGCAGCATCCTGTGTCCGAACGATCATCGGCGTATTGATCGTTTCCATACATGCCGCACCCAACGTCCATGCCCAGGTTGCAGTAAAGCCAGCGCGTGTCATCAATTACAGCGATGAAAACTTTGACCGATTATGTTTCGGCAATATGGTTTCGACCGCAGCCCGCGCAAAAGCCGACCGAATGCTACAGGCGAAGACCGCGATGATGGAAGCGTCCATCACTCTGACTACCGAGCAAAGAGCCAAACTGCTACTCGCAGGAGAGATTGATATCCAGCGTTACTTTGCTGCATTTGAGGAATTGAAAAGCCAATGGAAATTTGGAAGCATTCCGCAAGACTTTTTCTCTGCTCAGTTTCCAAAGATGCGCACCGCCGCCCTGCCGCTGATGGAACGTTATAAGAAGGGACTTCACGGTGAGGGCTCGTTATACCACAAGGCGAAACAGTTGCTTTTGACACCATTGGATTTCAAAACCACGGAAGCATTTACGTTAAAACGCAAACAGCAGCTCTATCGCAATTTGATTCAAGCCACGATCGCGTCATTAGACTCGCGTCTCCCTCTCACAATCCAGCAGCGAGAGGCAGTGATTAACACTATCCTTGAAAACACGGACCCCATGGATCCCCATGACTACAACGAACCAATGCTGTTCGCTACGTTACCAAAGCTGAAGGAAGTTGAAAACAAACTCGAACCTCTATTCAGCGAAGAAGAATGGCCCGTTGTACAACAGTTCATTGCCCTTGCGGGACTGCGAAAAAGATAATGGTTAAGCCTTTGATCTACTTCCCGCTTCTAATTTTGCTTTCACTAGCAACAAGTGCTCACTCGATTGGGCAAGGCTTGGAAATCCGGAGCGGTGATCCCGTTCCTCGTGACGTGCGGGACATGTACGACCGAGGACTCACCTACCTGAGTCGCACACAAGCGACTGATGGAGGCTGGCAATCACAACAGCAAGGAACCGGGGTTGCCGGCATGGCCGTCATGTGTTTCATGGCTTCCGGTGAAGACCCGAATTTCGGGATGTATTCCGGCAACATTCGAAGGGCAATTCGTTACATCATCTCAAAGCAGGACGGAAAGACAGGTTACTGTGGAGGATCGATGTACCATCACGGATTTGCCTGCCTCGGACTCGCAGAAGCGTATGGGGCAGTGGATGATCGTAATCTCTGGGACGGAATTCCAAACGCAGCCAATCGAACCATCGGCCAAAGTCTTGAGCTGGCGGTTCGATCATCAATCACCGCACAGAAGACCAACACGTTCGGGGCTTGGCGGTACAATCCAAGTGGCAGTGATGCAGACACGTCCGTTGCAGGAGCTGTGCTCATGGGATTGCTTGCCGCACGCAATGCGGGCGTTGAAGTTCCTGACGAAGCCATTGATCGAGCTCTTTCCTATTTCGTCAAAATGACCGCTCCCTCGGGCCAAGTCGCGTACTCTGGGGGTGTCGGTGGATTCAATGAATCCCTGGCACGAATTTCGATTGCGAATCTCGTCTTCTCCATTGCGCGTCGTAAAGATGTTCCACAGTTCAAAACAACCCTTGGCTACTTGAAAGACAAAGTCCAGGGGGGGAGTCCTGGCCACGGCGGAATTGAGTACCAAAGTTACTATCAGGCTCAAGCCTTCTTTCAGGCAGATATTGGTGCTTGGACCACTTGGAACAAAGCTTTGGTACGACGTCTCAAAAAGACACAGGCAGAGGACGGCAGTTTCGCAGGTACTCACGGCCCACACGTCTCCACTAGTCTGTGCTTGCTTTCCCTTGCTGTTAATTATCGCTTCCTGCCTATTTACGAGCGTTGACTTGCCTCAACTTCACAACAACACAAATGCCGTAAGTCGCTCCTTGGTGCTGCTGTTCGTTTTTTACTGCAGCATGGCTAGGGCGCAAGACACGGGACTCGAACCAGGCCCACCAATTTCGAGTGCTGCTGCGCCAACCGAACTGTCTACAAACCCGCTTATACCGAAAAACGCGCTCTCAACTGATTTGCCAACGGGTACCCTTACGCTGATCGACGGGAGCCAAGCCCCGGGACAGCTACTTCCGACAAGCGATTCGAAGCAAGTGACGTGGCTCGCCTCGAATTTCGCCACACCATTTACCTTCAAGCTCCAAGCAATCGAAAGCATCAAGTACCCGAGAATCGAGTTGGGTAAAGAGCGTCTACGATCAGATGAATTTGCGATCGAGTTCACCAACAGGGACATCGTGTACGGCAGCATTACCGCCTGGGAAGCGGGGCTCATCACGATCGAATCACAATCCTTTGGTGAACTTCGTGTGCCAACCGAGTCAATCACGCGCTTGTACCGGGTACAGGAAAATGAAACGGTCCTGTTCGCACGTTCCTATGGTCTGCAATCTTGGAACACAGCGCAGTGGAAATCGAGCGGTTGGAACGAAGAAGGCAATTACCTATCCACGAACCAACGCGGTGCGGTACTCAACGGAGATTTGGGCGTTCCAGCACGGTCAGTGATTGAGCTAACCATCTCTTGGAAGGACCAGGCTGACTTCGTCATCTCACTTGGATCAGATGCAACCGCCAACAAGGATCAATCAACCGATGGCTGGCGTCTTGAAACGGCGGGACAGAAATTGGTTGCAATTCGCGAGTCTGCCGAGGTAGCAAACCTGACCTTGATCGCCGACCTGAGCTTGCGTCGTGACTTGCGTCTGACATTCTACTTAGATCAAGGAGCGGGAACGCTGCATGTCATGCGAAAGGATGGAAAACGGTTGGGATCACTAACACTCCCAGCAAACCCCGTGACCCTTTCAAAGCCCTCTGGTGGACGTGAACCTCAGCAGAATCCAAGGCCGAAGACGAAAACGACTCCAGAGATCAAAAAGAACTTGGAACAGAGCGGCATCCGGATAGTCAATCGAGGCAAACAACTAACCGTCGAGCGGGTATCCATCGCCCGTTGGCTCGGCGAGTTACCAAATGCGTCTGCTGATGCCGATGCCTTGGTGGCGTTGAACGACGGGACATTTGCCTCAGGTAGCATCGGCGGGCTAGCGTTCGGAAAGCTCACCGTTGGCGAGGCTAACCCCGACTCAAAGTTTGACTGGGACAACGTGACCGCGATCACTTTTCGCAACCCCGCCCCTCCGCCTCCTGCGGCTCAATGTGCCTTGTTTCTTCAAAACGGAGTACGCCTATCGGGAAGCTTTCAGGAATTTGACAAAGGCAAATGCACCTTTCTCTCGACCAACGCCACCTTCCCATCAGAAATCCCGTGCGGTGATATTCGTTCCATTATCGTATTCTCCCACGACCCCAAACCACCGCCTCTCACAAACGGTACTGAAATCAAAGGGCAACTGCAGGTCGGAGAACTCAAACTTGCCGGGATCCTAGCACCCTCGGGAGAAGCTGCCACGCCCCCGCTGCCTCTACAATACCGCTGGAAACCTTACGGAAGCACCGATGCTGCAACCATGAACCCGACCGTTGCGGGCAATATTCTGTATCGTCAGCTTCCCAAAGCGGGCCCAAAAAGTGCTCAGGCACGCGCACAGGAAATGCAGCGTCTTCGCATAAAACAACAGCAGCGGGGCCTCAATTTTGGCGAACTTTTTTTGAAGCGGGCGGATGAAGTAAAAACGCCCAAAGTTAAGCGGGATGCGCATGTCGTCCACGTCCGGACCGGGGATGTCATTTCGTGTCGTGTCGACCGGATTGACTCCACCGGCGTGTATCTCTCGACCATCGATTCAAAAGATGGCTTCGTCTCGCACGAAGAAATCAAGGCGATCGAATACGTCACCAATGCCCCACCGCCTGATCTGGAGACTGCCAAACGAGAACGCTTGCTTACCATTCCGCGCCTTCAAAAGTCGGCGCCCCCAACACACATTCTCTGCTCTCATAATGGTGACTTCCTTCGCTGCCGGCTCATTGCTGCTGATGCTGATAGCATTCGCGCCGAGGTCCAATTGACGGAAATAAAACTACCACGTGACCGTGTTGCGCAGATTATCTGGCTGCACCCAAAAGAGCAGCTCGAAAGTGACACGGACAACGAAGTAGGCGCCGAAACACAAGACAAAACCTCGATTTATGACGGCTTAGCCCAAGTCGTGCTTCGCGATGGAAAACGCGTGACCTTCGCTCCTACTCTTTCCACCACAACCCATATCAGTGGCGAAAGTGCGATCATTGGCCCATGTAGTTTCCCACTTGATAGCGTTGACCAACTAATCATTGGAGATCAAATACTTACCGAGGTTACCGACATTGCGTACAACCGCTGGAAACTTCAATCAGCGATCGAACCGTTGGTGACGGCAGCCATGGAACAAGGCAGTGATGCAAGCAGTGCCGCCTCTCCTCTCGTTGGGAAGACCGCTCCTGAGGTTGCACTGGATTTACTCGATGGCACTCCCTTCATACTCTCAGAAGAGAAGGGAAAAGTGGTGGTTTTAGACTTCTGGGCGACTTGGTGCGCGCCCTGCATGCAAACGATGCCGCTGGTCGAGAAAGCAATAAAGCAGTTTGACCCAGAGACTGTCAAACTTGTTTCCGTCAACCTGCAAGAATCTCCTCAACAGATCCGTCCTGTGCTTGAGCGATATAATCTGGATGTCACGGTCGCGATGGATACGGATGGCGTTGCAGCAGCCCGCTACGACGCCAAAGCCATCCCACAACTCGTGATCGTGGGTCAAGATGGCGTCGTCAAGCAGTTGTATGTAGGGGGCGGTTTAAAAGTGGTAGAACAAATGACGTCTACCATTGAACAACTCATTCAGGAACCGAAACAGTGAGCGGCGCGATTTTAACGTTCCACCCCGACTTGGCCGAGATCAATCAATCAATGTCAATCTCACAACTGCATTGAACCAGTTTCCCCGCACACCGAGGGCAATCTTCCTGTTGACACCCCGGAACATGAAACTGCCCAATTTTAACGCCGCACTCCTGACAAAGCTCATCCTGCTTGCCAATAGGATCTGAAACAGAGTGCAAGACACGGTCGAACGGTTCTCCATGCATTCTGTAACCTCTCAGTTCCTGCGCATCCTCAATCTCCTGAGGCCAATCTGCGGACATCAATACGCCGTTATACTCAACGATTGAATCACGATCCGGCTGTGTGCTTTCATCGACCAACTGCACATCTGGTCCAAAACTGAGTAATTGCCAGTCCCAAGCGATGGCCAGTTCTTCTGACTGTGTTAAAAACAGACTGAATGCCCTGACCACGTCAGCAACCGTAATCCGGGTCGAATCCAAGTGGTAATGCCGATTCGCTTCCCCCTGACGATACTCCAACTCAAAACTACCATCGGCGTTGTGGTACGTTTGGACAAAGCAGCCCTCCTGCAGCGTCAGCACCAAAAACTGATCCGGCCCAAGTTCTTTGATACAGATTCGGATCTCGGCATCGGTGGGCGAGTCTAATTGGTCACTATCATTGATGTTAAGCCGCATGACTGCTTTCCCAAAATGCAAATGCCCATTCAGAACCACGCAAACGCGGCTGACAACCGTATCTGGCCACTTCTGTTGCTACACGCCATCAGAGGACCACGTCCAACACACAAGTGAAACAAGATTGTCATCACAAGTGTGTCCTGTCACAAGGCACAATGCTGATCCTTGCTGAAGTGTGCGTCACGCCAGCACTTTTAAAGCCTCGGCCATCGACAAAACACCCGTTTCCTTCGAACACAGCCTGACGGCGATGAACGCAGTTCACCCGTGAATCCAACATCCTGATGAATGAATCCACACCCGTCGAGTTTTTAATCCAGTGGAGCGTCCGGGCTTCGGTGATGTTTGTCTATGTGCGTCTGTTGTATCGCCTCTGGCGTGGCACACCTGCCACACCTTATCAGCGGAGCGTGGAATATCACCTTTGGTTTACCGGCTTCCTGTTGCTTGTCTTACACGTGCTGCTTTCGTTCCACTTTGTTCACCACTGGATGCACAGTGACGCTTGGAATCGAACAGCTACCGAAACCGAGAATCTCATCGGTGTCCGCAGCGGGAACGGCGTCTGGGCGAACTACCTGATGCTTGTTTTCTGGGGAATGGATCTGTTCCGGCTAAACAAAGCGAGAAAGCGTGGGCGCATAACCAACCTCTCAGCAGATCGAGTGGTCGCATTCTTTTTTGGGTTTATGTTCATCAATGCGACAGTCGTTTTTGGACCATCTGGCTACCGATACCTCGCGTTTCCAGCGTTGATTCTGTTGCTGTCCGTTTGGCGGCTGAACAGAACCTGAAGACAGGTGAACGAGAATTCGTTCACGCTTAGTAATCGCGGTTCTGTATTCAATCAAGTCGCCCGGTTACTATTACAATGAGACCTGAACCCACCAACATTCAGACACCCACCTGCCCGGACCGTAGCCATGCCCATCACTCTTCACAGCCCCTTTGGACGCAGTAAGTGCCCGTCGCTGGTCCTGTTGTCAATGTCCTTGATCTTAGTTTACGTATCTGTTGTCCACGCTTCAGACCGCAAAACTTCATCAAACCCTCCATTGGAATGGACATTCAAATCACCGCGTTCCGAAATAACACCCAGCCACCGACAAATCCCTGCAACCAACAAGACTCCTGCCCTCTTAGAGATTTCGTCGGATCATCGTGAAGGCTTAGCCGGCTATTGGTGCGCTCGCCATCCGGTTGAGGGTGGTACACACCTTGAATTCAGCGTACGAAGAAGTACGGACAATTTACATTTGAAAAGACGTGCTGCTGTCGTGCGAGTTCTATGGCTTGATGATCAGGGCCGGGCGGTCAAACGAGCCAAACCAACCTACAGCTCTTATCGGCCAGGCGAGCGGCCACGTGCTGAACCCGAGTTCCCACCGATTGTCGAAACCAAAGAACAGGAGGATCTTTTTTCAGGCACCTATGCGGTTCCGCCCAACGCAAGCCAAGCGCAGATTGAATTACATTTTCGGTGGGGCAATCCTCACTCAACCGTCCGTTGGGGCCTCCCTTCACTGAAAAGTGTCGCGGCTCCAAAACCTCGCAAGGTAAAACTGGCAACCGCACATCTCCAACCTCGCGAGGGCGTAACTCGCTTGGAGAAATGCCAACAATTCGAACCACTCATCTGCAAGGCTGCAGACCAAGACGTTGATCTCATTGTACTTCCTGAAACGCTGACTTATTACAGTAGCCAAGGAACCTATGCCGATGCAGCCGAACCTGTCCCCGGACCGTCAACAGATTACTTTGGCAATTTAGCAAAGAAACACGACATTCACATCGTTGCCGGCTTAATCGAACGTGACGGGCATCTTATTTATAACATCGCCGCGCTGATTGGTCCTGACGGCAAGCTAATCGGCAAATATCGGAAGGTAACCCTACCTCGCGGCGAAATTGAAGGCGGCATCACTCCGGGTAAGTCCTACCCCGTATTCGAGACCAGAATAGGCAAAGTCGGAATGATGATCTGCTACGACGGTTTTTTTCCCGAGGTTGCCAGAGAATTGAGCAACCGCGGCGCTGAAATCATTGCGTGGCCAGTCTGGGGCTGCAACCCTTTACTAGCCGCAGCTCGGGCCTGCGAAAATCACACTTACATAATCAGCAGCACCTATACCGACCACAGTCGCAAATGGATGACCTCGTCTATCTTTGGACACGACGGTACGAGTTTGGCCACCGCCAAAGAATGGGACACGCTGGCCATTGCCGAGGTCAACTTATCGGCCCCCATGTACTGGCACAGCCTCGGTGATTTCCGTGCGCAAATAGCGCCACACCGCCCGCAACTGAAAGCTCAACCATGACCGGCATCCCTGGATAATGGTTTCCTGATCATGAATTTCCCAGCGTGACTGAAACCAACTTCAGCCTTGACCACGACACAAACGCAACTCACGTGTTGTACGGCGGAGCTATTGGAGACAGCTGTGACACGCCAGCATTGAAACAACCACGTTCTGAAAACAAGTTGCTTTGGTCCGATGAACACCTGACGGTCTGGGCGATTAACTGAGCCAGCGGACAAGTGCGCGCTGGCCGTGCAAGACAAGCAAGTAAAACATATTCGGCAGTCTGGTCGATATGGGCGCCAAGGAAGAGATCAATCAGACCTAGATAAAATCTATCCGAGCTTACGCTTTAAATTCATGACGGCATGATCAAATCGCTGTACAATCATACTCGATTCAATGCATGACAAAGCTTATAGCTGAAGCAGTCAGAAAACTTCGCAATTCTGCGCGCGTTTCCCTACTTTGCTTTGCACAAACATTTCAAAACACTATGCATCTCGCGCACCGCGAGCCACAGCTGAGCCAAGATTCTTTTGTACCTGCGATCCTGCCTTCCCTCCCCCCGGCTACCCATGCATTGCATTCCCACCCACAGTTTGACATCGATTACACGATCGACTGCTCAAGACTTGTTTCGTTCATTTCTGGTTTCGCTTGCTTCCTTGTGTCTGCTTAACGCTTCCATCGGCAGGGCGGAGACTCCAGCCCCAGTGACAATCGCCAGGTTCGATGTCGATGCAACACCCCCGGTTGGCACCATGATGGCATACGATCGAGTCTTGCGTCTCGAGGAACTGGGGCTGCGATGCCGCGGCATCGTGATCATGGGTAGCGAGACTCCCATTGTACTTTGTGCAGTGGATTGGATAGGCATTGGAAATGCGTCGCACGACGCCTTTCGCGACCGCATTGCAAAGGCTGCAGGAACAACGCGTGAACGCGTCGCAGTACACACTCTGCATCAACACGATGCTCCTCGCAGCGATTTTTCAGCCGAGCGGCTGTTACATCAAGTTGGGGTCACCGATGTAGGTCTACACGAAGGGGCTTTCACCCGTGAAGTGCTCGACCGTCTTGATCGGGCAATCTCAGCCGCCGTTCAAAACCCGACAACAATTACCCACGTTGGATATGGGTCTGCCAAGGTTCAGAAAGTGGCATCCAATCGGCGAATCCTTGGTGCTGATGGTAAAGTCAGTGCAACCCGATATACGACATGTCGCGACCCAAAACTGCGAGCAGCCCCCGAAGGCGTGATCGATCCGGAACTGAGTGCGATCGCTTTCTGGAATGAAGAGGAATTAGTCACTGTCATGAGTTACTACGCGTGTCATCCCCAAAGTTATTATCGCACAGGTATTCCAAGCCCTGATTTTCCCGGGATCGCTCGCTTTCTGCGTGGGCAAGATGTGCCCAATGTGCTTCACCTGCACTTCAACGGCGCGGGGGGAAACATAGGCGCGGGAAAATACAACGATGGCAACAAGGAAAACCGGATGACCCTCGCGCGACGCGTCGCCGAAGGCATGAAAAATGCCACCAACTCAGCTTACAAAGTGCAGCTGATAGCGAGTGATGTGGGTTGGTCGGTAGCACCTGTAGCGTTACCCCCAGCTAAACATTTGAAGCGGCCCGAATTGGAAGCATCCCTCGCAAAATGGAAACCAAACGACTACTGGGGAAGTGCGGATGAGCTTGCATGGCTGAATCGTTGCGAAAGTGGCCATAAGATCGACCTCAGCTGCTTACGCCTGGGTAAAATTCGCATTCTGCACATGCCAGGTGAACTCTTCGTGGAATACCAGTTGGCGGCTAAAGAAATGCGTCCTGATCTCAACGTAGCGATGGCAGCTTACGGCGATTACGGACCTGGCTACATTGGAACAGAAATTGGATATAGCCAAGGCGGATATGAAACCAGCCCTCGCGCCTCAAAAGTTGACAAGAGTTGTGAACAGGTATTGATGGATGGGATGCGAAGTTTGCTGCTCAAAAAGGACGAAAAATGAATTCATCGAAAAAGTTGTCCCCCCAAACGCGAACACAACAAACTTCATTCACTCTCCTGTTCTCTGTTTTCTGCAACATCGTTGTTTTGAATGCCCTGCTCTGTGGGATCACGAGAGCAGAAGAAGATTTCTCCGATGAGCTGCCACGAATACCTGCAAGCAGTCCAGACGCTGCCTTGAAGAGCTTTACTGTTGCGGAGGGCTTTGAAATTCAGGCGGTAGCGTGCGAGCCTCTGATTGCCAGCCCTGTTGCTATCGAATGGGATGCCCAGGGACGATTGTATGTTTGCGAGATGCGCGGCTATAGCGAAGACCGTGATGCTGGCTTGTCACGTATCCGGCGGCTGGAAGACACCGATCAAGACGGAGTTTTTGATACGAGCCTGGTTTACGCCGATGGTCTACTCTGGCCCACTGCAATCTTTCCCTATAAGGGGGGTCTTTTCGTGGGAGACGCCCCCAACCTGTACTATTTCCGCGATGATGATGAGGATGGCAAGGCCGAGACCAAAGAGGTGGTCCTAACGGGTTTTGGGACGTCCAACGTGCAAGGCTTGATGAATTCATTCCGTTGGGGATTGGACAATCGTATCCACATCGCCTGCAGCTCGGCAGCCGGTAAAATTGGTCGCCCCGGCAGCACGCAGCGAGTTGAGGTACGAGGACGCGACATCGCCTTCAATCCAGACACCTTCGAGATAGAAGTCACCAGTGGTGGCGGTCAACATGGAATGGTGTTCGATGATTGGGGACGGAAATTCGTCTCCTCCAACAGCAATCACATCCAACAGGTGATGTACGAAGATCATTACCTGAAACGCAACCCCTACCTGAAAGCTCCCCCTGCAAGAGTCTCAATCGCTGCGGACGGACCGCAAGCAGAGGTCTATCGCACGAGCCCCGTTGAGCCTTGGCGCATCGTCCGCACACGATTGCGGGTAGGGGGGACTGTGCCGGGTCCGGTTGAAGGTGGTGGTCGTGCCGCTGGATATTTTACGGGCGCGACAGGAGTCACGATCTATCGCGGCGATGCCTGGCCTTCAGAATGGAAAGGGCTGGCGATCATTGGCGACGTGGGTAGTAACCTGGTACACCGAAAAAGAATCGATTCGAGCAATGCACAATTCATAGCCCACCGAATCGATCAAAAGTCGGAGTTCGTCAACTCCAGTGATATATGGTTCCGTCCAGCTCAATTCGCAAACGCGCCCGATGGAACCATCTACATTATCGACGTATGCCGGGAGGTAATCGAACATCCGAAAAGCCTGCCGCCGATGATTAAAAAACATTTGGACCTGACTGCGGGCCGTGATCGCGGCCGAATTTATCGTATCGCACCCAGCAATTATAAATACCGTTCTACACCCAATCTCAGCATCGCCAACACAACCGATTTAGTCGATCTGCTCGATCACCCCAACTCATGGCACCGCGAAACGGCAGCACGTCTGCTCTATGAAAGACAAAACGAGCACACCACCAAGACCATTGCCCGGAAGCTAAAATCCAGCCCTAGTCCCCTGGGGCAACTGCACATGCTCTATGCATTAGCTGGCCAAGGATCCTTAACCGAACAATCAATCACCACGGCATTGCAACACCAACACCCACAAGTGAGACGCCATGCGTTGAGGCTGAGTGAACAACTTACTTCCAACAAAAAAATGGAAGAGCGATTCTTATCGCTAGCGAGTGACCCATCACTCGAAGTACGCATCCAACTGGCATTTTCAGCGGCAAGTCTACCAAAACAGCTTAAAATCGAATTACTTGAACGCGTCATTGCGAGCGATCCGGGTGATCGTTGGCTTGAGACAGCTGTCCTGAGTTCACTCGAAGAAGGAAGCGGCGAGCTATTTGCGAAACTGGTTCAAAACAGCACTTTTCAATCCGAGGCAGCGGCGAGTTTCCTTGCTACCCTTGCAACGCAAATCGGACAACAAAATCGACGATCTGACATCGACCTCGCCATCGAACAGGTTTCGGCGTTGCCAGCCGCCAATGCCTCTTTCACGCTACCGATCATCGGCTCGCTCACTGCCTACCGGTTCCGCAAAAACCACTATCTTCAGCAACTCTCACAGCAAGGTCGCTTAGCCAAACTGGACGAGCTCAAACTGGAGTTGGTTCGTGCGACTGGGCGGGCTGCCGCCAACGAAAGCTTAGCTGTGCCAGCTCGCGTTGCTGCAACCAAAGCAATGCGTTTTGGTGGATTGGAGCAGGTTTCGACGCCACTGACCGACCTGATCAGCAATCGGCAACCCCATCTTGTATCCCAAGCGGCTATTGAAACCTTGGGAACATTCAGTTCACCGACAACTGCCAAACCGTTGCTTTTGGCATGGGGCAAACTGAGTCCCAAGCTACGGAGCACCGCAACCGAGGTATTGTTTGCACGAAATGACCGCCTGACTCAACTTTTTGATGCCGTCGATGCAGACCGAATTTCACTTGCGGACATTGGGACACCACGCCTGCAAATTGCTGCCAAATCACGCGATGCGAAAATCAAATCACGGGCTACAGAATACTTGGCTAACATGGGTTCGGCTGATCGTACAAAAATATTGGCCAAGTACCAGTCGGCTCTGACCTTGGATGCTGACCCCACTCGTGGCCGCAAACTCTTTAACCAACATTGTGCTGTCTGCCACAAAATGGACGGGGTCGGTCATGAAATCGGGCCCAACCTGGCAAGCATAAGAAACCGCGGTGCTGAAACGATTCTGGCTAATGTCATCGACCCAAATCGAGAGGTGAACCCTCAATATCTCAACTATGTTCTACTGACCCAAGACGGACGCGCAATGACGGGAATGGTCGCCGCTGAAACGGCAAGCAGCGTCACCCTGCGTCGTGCCGAGTCAGCTTCTGATACCGTGCTTCGAGTCAACATTGAAGAACTAAAGAGCACGGGCCTGTCCATCATGCCAGAAGGAATGGAAAAGTCCATCAACGTTCAACAGATGGCTGACATCATCTCGTTTCTAATGCAACTGTAGCCAACGCCGCTCATTGATTTGACTAGCAAACAGAAAAATCGTTCTTCAAAGAATACCCTTTACCATTGGAAACTGCCGCCTCAGATGAATTGGGCCAACTAGCTTGTCACTGGCTTAAACTAGACACACTTGTCAAAAGCAAAGCAGCCGACATCCGTGCCCGAGAACCTCCAAGCCCCCCTCAGCTAATCCAACCACCTCCGCAGGGATGCAAAAAGTGCCGTTGCAACCCGGCGGACACGCTGACTTAGCAAGCCCGGGTTGCGAGACGGCCCCCGCTGGGCGGGATGAAACGTAACCAGCGGGCAGGAATTCACGAATCTGAGGTAGCGGGGTTGCCAGGTGCTGGGTTACCGGGTGCTGGGTTACCGGGTGCTGCAGGTGCAGGGTTACCAGGTGCTGCAGGTGCAGGGTTACCGGGTGCTGCAGGTGCAGGGTTACCAGGTGCTGCAGGTTCAGGGTTACCGGGTGCTGCAGGTGCAGGGTTACCAGGTGCTGCAGGTGCAGGGTTACCAGGTGCTGCAGGTGCAGGGTTACCAGGTACTGCAGGTTCAGGGTTACCAGGTGCTGCAGGTTCAGGGTTACCAGGTGCCGCAGGTCCAGGATTACCGGGTGCTGCTGCACCGCCAGCGGCGGGATCCTGCGGTCCATCTAAAACGTCATCCTCAAGAGCGTCCTCATCTGCAGCAGGCTTTACGATTTTCTTCTCGCCGGCCTGAATATTTGCCAGTTCTGCCAAGACAACGATCTGTTCATCGAGCCCCTCAAGGAACTTTTCGCGATCGTCGAGAGCTTCGCTGTTTAGAGCCGTGATAACTTCATCCAGTTTTACCACCCAGTCTTTCACGGTATCCGCTTTCGCCTCGTCGACGCAAAGCATGAGACCACCACCGGTTTTCGGTACACCTTTAGTCATTGAGCCTGTGGCACCTCGATTGAGTTGCTGCAGAACTTTGTTGAGGTAGCGACGCGAACCGATGACTTCGGCGGGTTGATCTTTGTACTCGGTCGTCTGACCACCGAACATGCCGCCCATTCCGCCAAGCATATCATCTTCGTCCATTCCATCACCGGGGGACTCATCATATCCCGCCCCCAGCTCCATTCCTTCCATACCGCCCATGCCACCCATCGCACCATCTTCACCATCTTCCAGGTCAGGTCCACCCATTCCACCGCTGGTAGACTTCTTTGACTTATCTACTTTCGGACGCAAGACGTCCATGGGTTTGATTGGCTGATTCGAAGTTGGCGGCGTTCGTTCGAGTGAATTGAGCCTTTGCACCTCCGACTGAAATGCATCGTGTGCCAGCCGCGCCCAGCCTTCCAACACGTCTTCAGGTTTCTTCACTTGTCCTTTTAGACTCCCCCCCAAAGATCCGATCTTGGCAGCAGAGTAAAGAGCGATCAATTCCTGATTTTCGGGTGCGGTGCTAATACCAATCAGTTTCACTCCCAACTGCTTACCATCGTCCTCACTGGACCCAAGCTGCTGTAGGATATCCACGGCATATCGCTGCAGGTACGCGTGGACTTTGTCCGTGCGATTGACAGGTGTCTTGGAGTCGAGCAATTCTGTCATCATGCTTCTGAGTTGATCCCTACCTGCTGCAGGGATTTGGTTGAACCCGAGCCCTACTTGTCTTTGGAGTCCCAATAAGGCCGCCACTCGGAGTCCGTCGACATTGTTTTCGTTTTTGTAGACATCAACCAAAGTCGGCAATGCCGCCAAGTAAGGCTTGGGGGGAATGCGGCCCGAAGCGTCGGCAGGTGCACTGTCCATCCTCCCAAGAATCAATGCTGCATTGATTCTTGCCGTCGGATGATAGTTTCCCATTGCCAATGCCTTCATCCCCGGCAAAAGCATGTCTGCCACTGCTTTGCCCAGGAATGGCTTGCTTCGTTGCGATCGAGCCAACAAAGCGTTGAGATCCTTCATCAATGGCGTGAGCTCTTTCAACGCGTCTGGACCAGTCATTTTGGCTGGTACGTAACGCTGGAAGTACGCGTTGACATAAACCGGATTGCTGTTGCCACCGGCACAATAACTCTTGGCAGCAGCAATGACCCGTGCTTCCATCTTTCCTTCGGCGTCGAATCCCTGGTGCATGGGTACCGTGTCGTAGCCACCATCTGCCGCGGCGGCTGCTTCCTGACCCGATACACGTGCTGCATAGATGCAGAGCATCACAACAATGGCCAGCATCGCCCAGATCTG
>NZGD01000015.1 GCA_002690925.1 Rhodopirellula sp. | reverse complement strand
GTGATGATGGCGATCCTTGGGCTGACCTTCTGGAGTGGCCTATGGTTTCTTGGTGGTACGGTTTTGGTTTGCGTACCCGTCGAGTTGCCCGAAGAAGTCAGCTTGCCGTTTGGCACCCGGACTCTGGGTGTGATTTTGCTGGCGCTGGCGATTAGCTATCTACTTGTTTGCTGCCTTTGGCGGAAACCCTGGCCGATAGGTAAGCTCAACCTACGACCGCCAGAGCCGGGGTTGATGGCAGTGCAAGCTTCGGTTGCCGCTATCGATCTTTTGATTTCCGCGACTGCGCTGTATCTCGTCCTGCCCACAGCAGCATCCGTACCGTTTGCAATGGTGTTAGGAGCTTATCTGGTCGGTATTTCTGTCTCCTTGCTCACGCAGGTGCCGGGTGGGCTGGGAGTGCTGGATTTGATTTTGTTGACATTACTGAAAGGCACAGTAGGCGACTCTGTGTTGGCCTCCGTACTGATCTTCCGATTGCTTTATTATATTCTGCCGCTTTTGGTCGGAATGGTGGTTTTGGCCGCACATGAAATCTATGGTGGGGCGGTGGAAGCGCGGCAGGCTCGACGTGCTCCCTGACTCGGGATTGGAGTTCGAGTCGTACAACGGGTCACCAATGGCAGTTTGTGGTCGTCAGGTAGACGGCGATTCTCTTTGTGTCTCCGACCGTTGGTGCGTTGGCATGGTGTTTTGATTGAAAAGATTAGTCTGAGATACTCCGTCGGGCATTGTTGTGGGTTCTTAGATGCGATCGTTAACGGACTCATCCGGTCAGACCCCCGGAATTTATAAATCGGATAAAATGATGCTGAGATGCGGCAGGGCATCGAGCATCTTTCAAGTTTTGGTTAACCGGGTTTGGATGTTGTTCCATCTTTTCCTTGGTTGATTCATAGGAATCTCGTCTCAGTAAGATGTTTCGTTTTGAATTTCCGTGCAGGTGTGAAGGTTCTCAGCTTTGATTCACTTTTCAAGCAATTCGCTGGTCCGTGGTGTCGTTTTCACGTGCTGTAGCCTGATGTTGCTGGTTGTCCTGCCAGAGGTCTCTTGGGCCAGTGATTTTGATCGCGATATTCGCCCGCTTTTGGCACGGCATTGCTTTAAGTGCCACGGACCCGATGACGAGGCCCGTGAAGTTGATCTCAGACTAGACATCGAACAAGGTGCATTAAAAGATCTCGGCGGCTATGCTGCTGTCGTTCCAGGTGATACGGACGGTAGCGAGTTGCTCAAGAGAGTATTGTCAGATGATCTTGAACTCCGCATGCCACCTCCTGAGTCAGGGAGATCGCTGACTCAGCGAGAAGTAGAGTTACTGAGAGACTGGATTGAAGCAGGTGCAGAATATACGAAACACTGGGCGTTTATCCCGCCTGCGCAAGGGGCGATTCCGCGGGTTGATCGCGTGGGGTGGTGTCGGAACCCGATTGATAATTTTGTTCTGAGCAGGCTTGAAGCAGTTGCCAGGCAGCCCGCTCCTGTTGCCGATCGTGAGTCGATGATTCGGCGTCTGTCGCTCGACTTGATTGGCACCACTCCCTCGCTTGCTGATGTGGACCGTTATATGCAAGATCGAGATCCGGGGGCATACGAAAGACTTGTTGATCGACTGCTGGCCACGCCCGGGTACGCTGAGCGATTCGCCAGGCCTTGGCTTGATCTGGCCAGGTATAGCGATACCAATGGCTATGAGAAAGATCGACGGCGGAATATCTGGCCATATCGGGACTGGGTCATTGCCGCTATTGGCGAAGACATGCCTTACGATCAGTTTTCGATTGAACAACTGGCTGGTGATATGTTGCCGGACGCAACCAACCAGCAGAGGATTGCCACGGGGTTTCATCGAAACACCATGCTGAATGAAGAGGGGGGAATCGATCCGATGGAATACCGTTATCACTCTATCATCGATCGTGTCGCCACGACGGGGACGGTTTGGTTGGGGTTGACCACCGGATGCGCACAATGTCATACGCATAAATATGATCCGATCAGTCACGCTGAGTACTACTCTTTGTTCGCACTGCTGAATAATGCGGATGAGCCCGATGTGATAGTGTTAGACCGTCAGCGGGACGAGGTGGCAGCTGAAGTTGAACAGCGTATCGAGGATGCAGAAACGAGATTGGTAGAAGCTTGGTTGCCAAGTTTCAGACAATTTCAGGCGGCACATCGTTCGCAGCGAGGTTCTGTCTCAAGTTCACCAGAGCCAACTCCCCTTTCTGCAGAACCACCCTCCGACAACATGAAGGGTGGCTCCGAAATCAAACGTAAACTTGAGGCGGAGTTTTATAAGTGGGTTGAGTTACAGGTGTCCCAGTCACGAGCATGGACCTCTCTTAGCCCCGTCAGAACCAAGTCCACAAAGCCTTCGCTTGAATCGTTACCCGACTTTTCTGTGCTCGCACGAGGTGATGTCACCAAGCGGGAGGTCTACGTCCTGCATTATGAACTTCCGGTCAGCGATGAACCCTTTGCAGCCCTGCGGCTCGATGTGCTCCCAGATGTTTCTTTGCCCGCTGGTGGACCTGGACTGGCATTTTATGAGGGAAGACGCGGTGATTTCTTTCTAAGTGAGTTGACTGTTACTGCAGACGGCAGCGCTGTCCCGCTGCAGAATCCTTCCCACAGTTATGGAAAAATAGGGGTAGGTTCGGGAAATGCGCGTGCAGTAAATGTGATTGATGGAGAAGGGTCGACCGGGTGGTCCACCTCAGGTGCGGAAGGTACCGCAAATCAATGGGTTGCCAATTTTACAACGCCGGTGTCTGGCGGTAGTCGGCTTAGAATCGAGATGGTTTTTGAGCGGCATTTTGCGGCGGGCTTGGGAAGGTTTCGCTTCTCGTTTACCTCTGGGAAAGCTCCTGTGGTTGCCTCCACTCTGCCAGAACAGATGTATGGTTGGCATGTCGAGGATAGTGGTGATCTGTCGAAAAAGGACTTCGAGGGTCTGCAACGACATTTCATTCAGATCTCTCCGGAACTGAAGTTGCAGCAGAAAGAACTCACGAAGTTGCGGGGCAAGATTCCAGCTGTGGTGAGAACGCTTGGCATGCAAGAGCGACGTTCTGCGGATCAACGTATCACGCATCGGCATCATCGGGGTGAATATTTGCAACCACGAGAAACGGTGAAGCCCGCGGTTCCTGCAGTTTTCAATAGTCTTGCCAAAGATGATAATGTCAAAAACAGCCCAGGCGACCGTTTGAGCTTCGCTCATTGGCTGGTCAGTGATAGGAATCCTCTAGTAGCCAGAGTCACCGTGAATCGTGCATGGCGTGAGTTCTTCGGACGTGGCATTGTGGACACAGCGGGGGATTTTGGGACTCAAAGCGAACCACCCTCTCATCCCGAACTGCTCGACTGGCTGGCTGTCGACTTGTCTCAGAATGGGTGGTCACTGAAGCGATTGCATCGAATGATTGTCTTATCATCGACCTATCGCCAAGCAGTTCAGGTTCCTGATGGTGCTGACCCCGGCAACCGGCTGCTTTCAGGAATGCCCAGGCGGCGACTCGCGGCTGAACAGATCAGAGATTCCTTGCTGTCTGCGTCTGGGTTACTGACGAGGCAGGTGGGGGGGGCAAGTGTTTTTCCTCCACAACCTGATGGTGTGATGCAGTTAGCGTACGGTGCTCCAAGGTGGACAGCTTCGAAAGGGGCAGATCGTTTTCGACGCTCTGTTTACACCTTCAGTAAACGAACGGCGCCGTTCGCTGCGTTTGCGACCTTTGATGGTCCCTCAGGAGAGACTTGTCTGGCTAGACGCGAACGGAGTACGACGCCTTTGCAAGCATTGTCGCTTTTGAACGATGAGATGTATGTCGAGCACGCCAGTGGACTTGCGGACATCGTGTTGCAGCAACTCGGTCGCGAGGCTGAACCAAGTAAGATCGCGTCGCTGATGTTTCGTCGCTTGCTGGTACGACACCCTAACAAGACCGAATTAACGGCCATCCTTGATTTTTACGATCGTTATCGCAAAGACCCCAGAGTCTGGATGCTAGTCGCACGTGCCTTGATTAATGTCGATGAGGTAATCACAAACCGCTAGGCTTGCTAGCAAAGCGTTGCCGGTTCTGGCGGCATCCTGCCAGCCGCAGGCAATATGCTTGTCTGCCCAGAACCCATCGTCAGAACCCATCGTCAGAACCCATCGTCAGAACCCATCGTCAGAGACCATCGTCAGGGGCAGCATTGTCAGGGGCTGCATTGTTTGGGATGGAGGAGGTACATGACTAGCGTTGTAACGGTAGGCCGTCTCACTGTAAGATAGACTCACGATTTGCCAAATAGATCCGCGATGTACCAAGGAAGGTCTCGCATTGTCCGGTCAGAAAAGACAACATCAACGCGTTTCGCCAACCCCCGTGCTTGCCCCTGGCAGCATGCTGGAGCGTTTGCGGCTGTTAAGAGCGAATGTCAGCACCGAAGGGCACGCGATCTTGGCGGCATCTTCTGCTTTGGGTCCCGAGGCTGTGACCGCTGCGGAGTTGACTGCAGAGTGCGATGGTTGCATCGTTGTGACTGGCGTTGGAAAGGCTGGCCTGGTTGGTCAGAAGTTGGTGGCGACTCTTGCAAGTACTGGCTCACCAGCGCATTTCTTGCATCCCTCGGAAGCGGTTCATGGCGATTTGGGACGGGTTCGAAAATGTGATTTGGTATGGGCGATCAGCAATTCAGGTCGCAGTGAAGAGGTAGTGCGGATTGCGCCTCATCTGCGAGCAAATTCATCCGGTTTGATCTCCATCACGTCTGATCACGATAATCCATTGGCGGTTGCTGCGGATTGTTCTGTTGCGATTGGTAAGCACGATGAGGCTTGTCCCAACGGCTTGGCACCCACCGCAAGTACTGCGGTGATGATGGCGGTAGGAGATGGAATAGCGATGCTGGCGAGTCAGATGCGTTCTTTTACGGCTCAGGATTTTGCGAGGTATCACCCAGGTGGTGCTCTGGGACGAAAGTTGATTGATGTCGATCAAGTCATGCGTCCACTTTCGGTGTGTCGTCTTGCCTCGAGCGATGTTTCAATTCGTTCAGCGATGGTCGCAGCATCACAGTCGGGACGGCGTACTGGTGCTGTGATGTTACTGGATCAGCAGGGAAAGCTCGCGGGCTTGTTTACTGACAGTGATCTGGCGCGATTGTTGGAGGCTCGTCAGGAGACTGCTCTGGATGCTTCCATTGCCTCTCGGATGACCCGGGAACCAGCCACGGCTGTGAGTGGGACGCTGTTGCAGGACGCGATGGCTTTGATGTCGCAGCGCCGGATTAGTGAATTGCCGGTAGTCAACGCCGAGGCCGAGCCTGTCGGGCTCCTGGATATTACCGACCTTGTCTCCTTGACCGAAGCCAGACGGGGGCCTGCAACCGTTCCTTTCGGGCCTGTTGATGAACGTTCTCCTTAGCCACCGCAACTGCAAATTTCTGCTTCATGGTTGTCCTGCCTGAAGCCTGCCACTGACCTAAAGGTCCTATCGTACATGCCAGCTTTGTTGAAACCAGATTCCGAAATTGCTGAATCAATCACCTGCATCCTGTCCGATGTCGACGGAGTGATGACTGATGGACGCATTGTTTATGACAACCAAGGTGTCGAGACAAAGAGATTCCATGTTCGTGATGGTTTAGGGATCAAAGCTTGGATGAAGAGCGGGTTTGGTTTTGGCATTCTGACAGCGCGGACGAGTAACATTGTCAGTCAGCGGGCTGGTGAATTGGGTATCAACCACGTGCAGCAAGGCTATGAAAACAAGTGGCCCGCAGCAGAGGCGATGTTGTCCGCGATGGGCTACCGGCCTGATCAGGTTTGTTACGTTGGTGATGATTTGCCCGATATCGCTGTCATGCGTCGTGTTGCCTTGGCGGTTGCACCGGCAGATGCTGCCTTTGACGCACAGGAGGCTGCGGGCTGGATTTTGCGTTCGAAGGGTGGCGAAGGTGCGGTGCGCGAAGTGGTTGAACGCCTATTGCGATCAAAACATCGCTGGGAGGAACATTTGAGGTAGCGAAGTCCATTGCGGTTGCCAGTGCGTTTGAACTGATTTTCAGTGCGGTTCGCATCTGACCTGTGACGGTTCGGTATCTTCAATCACACCATGTTCAAGAAAATCAGACAGTACCTGATTGCCCTCACCGTTGTCCTTGCAATGGCTGTTGCTTATCAGACTTTGGTGACGCCTCAATTGCATCCGCCTGAAGTCAAGTGGATGCATGCAGCAGCGATGCCACCGTTAACTCGGTTTAACGACAGCATCAAAGGTCTATTCCCTGATGATGACTGCTGGCAACGTAACGGGTGTACGATTCTCAAAACCGTTGACGGGATGCTGTTGTTTCGAGATTGGGTTGATTTAGAGAACAACAAGTTTCGATTGTCGCCACTATCGATTGTGGTGGGAGATGGATTGAAATCTGGCGGTTCAACTGCTCCTGTTATCATTGACGCTCCACAGGGCGCTGAAATCCAATTCAATCGTTCACTTGAGATGGGCCGTGGGCCTACACCAGCGATCGAACGGGGAAGGGTCATTGGTCCAGTGGTCGTCCAGGGACTTGGCGATGAAAATCAAAATGGTGATCTGCTCGTTCACACGTCGAATATCGGGCTCGATAATCAGAAAATCTGGACCACTGATGAGTTCGATCTGACCTCAGGTGGCCTATCAATGCGTGGTCGCGATCTTACGATTCACCTGACAAAAACAGGGAAAGGAATACCTGAGCTTGAACGTGTCGAGCTCATTTATTTGTATGGCCTGAAGTATTCGGTAGACGAGACGAAGTCGATGGATTTTGCTTGTGAGGGCCGGGTCGAGTATCAGTTCAGTCAGAGAACGCTGGAAATGAGAGACGCGGTATCACTTGCTTACCGCGACGGAGATCAGTTGAGCACATTCAATTGCGATTCGCTTCAGTGTGTGCTGGCTGACCCTGAGGTGCAGTCAGGCTTGGGTAACGGTAGTTCTTCAGTTACGGATCAGTTTGAGAAGATTACCGCGGTTGGATTGCCGGTGGTTTTGAAGTCAGGGGCGATGGGAGCAGATTTCTCAGCAAACAAAATCGAGGTGACCTCTGGTAGTGGTGGCCGGTTAGGGATTTTGGCGACAGGGTCCAGTGGCGTGAAAGTTGAATCCACTGATTGGGGAGGGACTTTCCAGGATTTGAAGTGCAATCTTCAGATGGGTGATGAGCCGAGGCTGCTGCAGTTGTTGGTGAATGGGTTTGGACGCGCGTTCTTTCGCGATGATTCGGGCACTGTCGGTGACATGAGTTGGGAAACGTCCTTCAAGCTTGGTGAGGCAGCGGCAGCGGGTAAGGCAGGGCAACGTTCGGTGGCGAACTCGAACGCAGTAGCGACCGGGCTCTCGGCACAACAGTCCAATGTGGCAGATGCCGGAACGCACGCGGTACCCAGGAAGTTTGACTTCGTTATTGGTGGAGACGTGAAAGGTCGGTTTGGTCTTAGCAGCGCGTCCACGGCGGACCGGAAAACATCTGGACAGTTTGGTGCTCGTACTCTCGCGGGAGCCATCAAGCTCATAGCAAGCCGGCCGATACAGGGTCCGCCTGCAGCACGCGGCGCAAAGCGAAAAACTATTTGTTTGCCAGAGTGGATCAGCTTGCAGGATGACGTCCGTATTTCGACGGACAGTGTTGATGCCGAAACAGACGAGTTGCTACTTTTCTTCGATCAAACACAGTTCTTGACGAATGCCAAGCAGGCTCGGGCTGCGGATTCTGGACCTGTTACCGCGGTTGTCTCACCTTCATCAGTTGAGCCGGTTGTCAGAAAAGCTCACGAGCGACAGGCGATCAGTGGCCGGCGGATCAGTGCAAAGCTTGCCGTAGCCAATGACGATCGCTGGACGCCGCAAAAGGTGAATGTCGAAGGAGACGTATCGATTCAGTACATGCACCAGCATGAAGGGGTGGCTCTGCCAGCAAAATTGACCGGTGACGCTTTGCAATACGAAGGGCAGCTCGGTAGTGATGTCGTGCAATTGCAGGGAAAAGAGCAAGAACCAGCTAGGCTTGATGTCGGGGATGGTTTTTTTGTCGGGCCGATGATTCAGTTGAGGCCTAGTCAGAACATCCTCTGGATCAATTCGGCGGGTGAGTTTCAGCTTCCGTCTGCGATGATGCAGGGGCCAGCTGAGTCTGAAGACCCTGCTGCTTTGCGATGGGTCAGGACGCCTCATTGCCGGTGGCTGGGTGAATTGTTGTTTGACGGAAATACCGTTGTGCTTTCAGAGGGAATCGACATTACTGCTTCGGTGTTGTCCGGACGTGATGCGATGGATCTGCATTTAACAGGGGACCGTTTGCAGGTTGATTTGGCGGGTGAGGTCGAGATGATGAAGCCAAACGAAATGCGGGAAGTCGAGATTCAACGTGTGACGATTACAGAGACAAAAGAGAGGCCAGTAGAGATTCAGCTGTTGAGGCGTGCTGCGGGTGAAGATTCCCAGTCCAAGCATCTTCTGTATACCAGCAAACTTGAGTTCACACCGACGGAGATCGGCGGTGTTATCAAAGGCTTCGGGCCAGGTTGGTACCGCGGTTGGATACCGTCGGAAGAGGGGCCGTCGCCTTACACTGGTTTGCATCTGTTGTTTAAAGATTCCATGCAAGCCCGTTTGGAAACCAAAACTCTGGATTTCCTGGGCGGCGTCCGGATCGGCAAGCGAGGAGTAGCCGGTTTGAACGCACCGTTTTTTGATGCGTCAACCATGGACTCGATTTCGGTGGGTGACTCGACCCTTGATTGTGATCGAATCCGAGTCAATGCGGATCCTGCCGGGGCGATTGCAGGTGCTTACGGTCGCGGTGCGAGCCCGTGGGAATTAGAGGCTGTTGATGGGGTAGTATTTCGAGACATGGGCGCCAAGAATGGGCTTTTGGTAGGCACAGCTAGTCGCGTGACCTATTCGAATTCCAAAGACCTTTTCAAAATTGATGGTTCTCCAAATCGGCCAGCCTTTTTTGAACTCACCAACCAGGATGGAACACCTCGGGCCAAAGGCACCGTTCGTACGATGACTGTGCGGGTTTCGACCAAGGAAGTTGAGAATATGATTCTGGAGAGTCTTGATATTGCGGCTCCGCAGAAAAGAGACATTCGGTGAAGCCTTCGTGCTTGACGTCAGCGTGGGAGGACGAGATTCAGTCTTGCTGCGGCTCTTCGTTGTCTAGCATGTAATCCTTGATTTTCTTGTGGAGCGTGTTTCGGTTGATCCCCAATTTTGAAGCTGCTTTGGTTTGAACTCCACCGCAGGAGGCGAGGACCTGAGCGATGAGTTCCTTTTCGATCCGTTCAACAATCACGGAGTGGATTTCTCCCGTGATGGCACCGGCATCGCTCAAGCCGCGCATGACAACTTCTCGCGTCAATGAATCGAAGTCACCCGTAGGAAGACGTGTTCCCGTTGGTAGCTCACGGGATGTAACGCACTTGGGCAGGAGTTCAAGCGTCAGCTCATCGGTTTCCGCCATCACAACCGCACGTTCGACGTAGTTCTGCAGTTCGCGAACGTTTCCCGGCCAGTGGTAGTCTTGCATCGCTTCCATTGTGCCGGGCCCGATGTGGACCACGTAGCGGTCGTTGACCTCATTGTAGTGTTCAAGGAAGAACGAGATTAGGCTGGGGATATCTTCTCGCCGACGACGTAACGGGGGGATCTCAATGGGGACGACATTGAGACGCCAGTACAGGTCTTCTCGAAATCTGCCCTCCTTGGATTCCTGCATCAGGTCCCGGTTGCTCGCGGCCACCACTCGTGCATCAGTGCTGAGAGTACTGGTATCACCGACACGCTCGAATTCCCGTTCCTGCAACACCCGCAACAGCTTGACTTGTAACGTCAGGGTCGTGCTGTTGATCTCATCAAGAAAGACCGTGCCGCCATGTGCAGCTTCGAAGCGGCCAGTGCGATTGGCAACAGCACCGGTAAACGCACCGCGTACATGCCCAAACAGCTCACTTTCCAGAAGGCTTTCACTCAGGGCCCCGCAGTTGACACGAACAAAGGGGCCGTTGCTGCGATGGCTGAGCCGGTGAATCGCATTGGCAATCAGTTCCTTGCCAACGCCTGTTTCACCGAGGATGAGAACCGAAGCGTTGCTACCTGCCACGCGGCGTGTCACTCGATAGACCTCTTGCATCGTTGGCGAGTTGCCAATGATTCCGGGAATCGGGGGCGCGCCAGAGCCCGATGATGAGGTTCCGAGGATCGACATAAGGTGATGGTGGGCCGGGTTTTGGTCCGAGACCGCGATCTGTGTTGCGTAGAGCGAATCGTTTGGGCGCAGGTGACGCGCCGGTCGTTAACGCTGAAAATACCTATAATTTAACCGTTCGGATACCAGACCGCCCCCGTCTCAGCCGTGTTTGGGGGTTTGGGTCGCTTTGATCACCCAGATGATCGACGTGGGGGCTGGATTTTACGCTACGGCACCGGCGGAATTATCCACGTTCTGCGAGTGCTTGTGCCGCTTTGGTCTGATAGGTTTGTCGATCCAGGAAGGTCATTTGAGGGATGCGACGGCTCTGCTTAACTTGTCGTCGCAGATTTTCCAGGGCGGCCATGGAAGTCAGTTGGTTGACCCACAAGGTGGGTGCGAGCCAGCGACGACTGCTCAGGTCTGGTCCCGTGGGTCCGTAAAAAACAATTGGAATCTGTCTGCCGCGGTCCATCCGACGGACACTGTCGACCATCTCTATGGGGGGCTGGTCAGCCAATTGGGTTTTGGCGAGTATGAGCCGCAGATCACCACCACGGCGAATCGCGTGTTGAAGCGCGGCAACGCTTCCCACCACTTCAACATCGAAGCCAATGTTGCTAAGCAGGGTCTCTGCTTGCAACGTAGTGTCAGCTCTGGTCTCGACAAGAATGGCATTGGGTTTGTTGGTCAGCGAGTTCATCTCGCTCAAGGTACGTAAGACAAAGCTACTGCCCGGGAAGGGGCTTCCCTTGGCAAGCTCGGCAATTTTTAAAGCGGCTTCGAAGCGAATCCGTGGTTCAGGTGATGACGCCGCACGCACAAGTGCCGTTCGGTTAATGCCTGTGCCACGCAGGTAAGTTTGACGATCAGCTTCGGTCGCCGTCGCGGGCGAAATGACTCTGAGCAAGCCGACGGCGGCGGGCAAATCATTGGTTTCCATTGCATGCTCGAGTGCGTGCAGCAGAGCAGTGGCATCGTTCAAAATCGGGTACTGTGCTTTTGCATCTTCGATTTGTGCGGCATCACCCCAATCGGGGTCTAGCATCAGGCGGTAGCCTATCTCAGCAGCCAGGACATCACTGGCGGCATTAAGTGTAAGCCCACCCAGTCTGCGAAGGCGTGATGCAGCATCCACAACATCACGATAGATAACCAAAATCTGCTGCGTTGGTTGATGGGTCACACCGGTGCGGGCTGCATCTACACTCCAAAGTACCATCTGTTTATCATCATTCTTGGTCTGTTCTGCTGCTGTTTCCAGTTGCGTGAAATTAATCAACAGAAGTTCGCGTCCCGATGCTTCGGAAGGTACTGCACCCTCCAGTTTGATCAAGTTCCTTCTGCCAATAGCTCGCTCCTCTGCACTTGAGTCCTGGGCTAGAGCCGCTGTGAGGAAATCGATGGTGTAGCCAGAACGATTGATCCTCGCGAGACACTCCAATGCAGCTGTTCTTGTCTGGCTTGTTCCATAGAGCGCCAACTGTTGGATAGCCTTCTCCCCTCCTGAACCGAGTGCCAACATCGTTCTTAAAATCTGGTCACGATTCACCGGCGTGGGTGTCTTGACAGCCGCGGCTACCAGCTCGACGATCGATGCTTTCCCACCAGCCAAAAGAACACGCGTCGCGGCAAGTGATTTGTCCGTGGTTTCTGCATTAAGATCTGCAATTGCGGCCTTCAATCGCGCTGAATCTTCTGTTGTGGTTTGAGACGCTTTTGTCAGAATGGCCAGCCCGGACTTGGCTGCTTCACTCAGAGTCGATTCGGCCCCAATGGCTATGAAATTCCTTGAACCGATCTTTTCTGCCATTTCTGCGAGGACTGCGTCTGAGGCGCCGCTGCCGACGACGCGTGTCAGTAGTGTGTTGACTTCGGGCCACTGCTTCAGGCGAGCAAGTGCTGCGATTGATTCTGCAAGTTCCAGATTGCCCTGAGACGAGTACCCCATCCAAAGATCTGTCAGAGGCGACCTTTCCATAGGTTCCACACCACCTCTGGTCGCGCTCTTCGGAGCGTTGGTCTGTGCCTGCGCGAAAGCGGGAACCAGGCAGACTATCGAAAGAATACAGGCAAATTGAAATTTTGTGTAACAGGTGCAGGTCGACATGCTTAGGTCGCGTGTTTGTAGTAATAAATAGCAAGGGCCGTGTCTGTTCATCATACTCCCGGGCTGCCACCCGGTGAGACTTGTACGGGCTATTTAGGCGGGTTGTTTTACGCCGGTTGCCTCGATTTTAAGGCTTGGTCGTACAGTCCTTCCACTCGGTCCTACCAATCGTTGACGCGAGCGACGCAGAGAGTATCGGCTGGAGAGGGGCGTGCCCTCCAGAACGCGGGCCGCGAGTACCGGTCGTGAGTGTCAGTACCTTTGGGGCAGAAGTTGTAAATGCATTTTTGGCGAAGTTTGTTTGTCGGTTCAGCACTGATTGCCAACATGCAGAAATCCGAAACGTCAGGGAAATGAACGTCAGGGAAATGAATGATCGAGCAGTGGTGAAAAATACATGGGTCATGGAACTACCTAGGCGTTGGGTAGGGATCCGCAAACGCTCCGAACGAACCAAGACCTCCATCCACTTCAAGATCAGTCGCGGTTACGAATGAGGCGGCGTCACTGGTGAGCCAGAGGACTGCGGATGCAACCTCATGGGGCTCGCCAATACGACCAATGGGATGCCGATTACCAAGGGCCGCGCCACCACCTTGTTCTTCCAAGCTGGCGCGGATCATCGGTGTGTTAATTGCGCCGGGAGAAACTGACAAGACTCGAATGCCGTCGCGTGCGTACTCGACTCCCCATTGTCGGGCTTGCATGACGTTTGCACTTTTGATGGGACCGTAAACTCCAACCTCGCGTGCGGTGCGATGGGCTTGGCCGCTGGCCAAGTTGATGATCACGCCTGAATGTTGCCGTTTCATGTGAGGCAAAACTGCCGCGGCCATTCTCTGGTAACCACACAGATTGACATCGATCATGCGCTGCCAGACCTCCGGCGGAACACGGTCGATCGGGTGATAGGAGCCAGGTGGTTGTATCGCTGCATTGTTGACTAACACATCGACCGCACCCTGCTCTTCAACCACCTTTCTGACGACGGCTTTGCAATCTGCTTCCGATGCAGTGTCGCAACGTAAATACGTCACGCTTTTGTTATCCGGTTGCTGTTCGTGTGATGGTGGATTGACGTCCGCTACATAGACTCGTGCGTTGGATTGGGCAAAGGCGTGCGTGATCGCCTGTCCGATTCCCATGCTTCCACCTGTCACAATGACGATGCGATCACGATTGTCGAATATCACATTCCCGGAAGGGCGTTTAGCTGACATAGCTCACTTGCTGCTGGAGGCCGACTTCTGTTGACGGGCTTTCGGTTGACGTTACTTCGTAGGCTGATTCTTCTCTTGAATGCCGACGCGTTTAAGACGTGTCCGAAGAATCTTTTCCAGTTGTTGTAACCGCGGAGAAAAACTGCTTCTTTGGGCAAGATTGGTGAATTCACCGGGGTCAGCGTTCATGTCATAAAGTTCACGGGTTCCATCCTTGTACCGCATGTAATGCCAATCTTGTGTGCGCAATGAGAATCCATTGTTAAAGGACAGTGCACCAGGCTTGATTCGATCTGCATTTTGGGTGAGCAATGGCATGAGGCTCGTCCCTTGGACTTCCTCTGGAATCGTCAGTCCAGTCAGAGCACACAAAGTGGGGTAAATGTCAACAAGCTCCACAACAGCCTTGGAGGTCCCACACGCCAGTTTGGGTGCAGATACCACTAACGGGACTCGTAGTACCTGCTCATGAAGGTTTGATTTTTGCCAGAACTGATGGTCTCCTAGATGGTAACCGTGGTCACTCGTAAATACGATGGCCGTGGATTCTCGCAGTCCTAACTTGTCCAGTTCGTCGATGATTTTCCCAACTTGTTCATCCATGAACGAAACGGATGCGTAGTAACCAGACCACATTCTTTTTTGATTATCCGGGTGCTTCCCAATTGGGTTGGTGGAAGAGATTGTCTTTGCTTTTCCAAGCTTGGGTATGTCACTCAAATCATCGGTTTGTTGCGGTGGTAGCTGCATTTCCTGCCACGGGTAGGGCTCGAAATACTCTCGAGGAGCGACCATTGGGTAATGGGGGCGGACCAAGCCCACCGCAAGAAAAAAGGGCTGGTCCTGATGTTTGCGTAGCAGTTCGATGGCCTTGTTTGCTGATTTGTAGTCAGGCTGGTCTGAGCCGTCGCCATCGTACTGCACCGTAACAAACATACGGTTCGGCATTTTTGTCGATTCACGCATCTCAAGATTGTCAGTGAAAATATTCAAGTTCAGGCACGCATAATCGCCTGGGGTGTGAGCTTCGAGTCCGGGGGAATTGAAGCGTTCAGTCCATGACGAGGCAATGTCCTCTCCGTTAGTACCGGCGATGATATCCCCTGGAACACGCATGTGATAAATCTTCCCCACACGCGCGGTGTACCAGCCGTTTTGACGAAAATGTTGGCCCATGTTGATTTTGCCAACTCCCTGATAGCGGCTAAACATCAGCGATCGGCGTGATGGACCACACGAAGTGCCCTGGCAATAGGCTCGCTCGAAAAGCAGTCCTGATTGTGCCAGCTTGTCAATGTTGGGCGTTTTGCAGAATTGGTCCCCATAGCACCCCAACACGTTGGCTCGCAGATCATCAGCAATGATGAATAGAACGTTTTTGATGGTATTCGAAGTTTGTGGTTTGCTGGCCTCGCTCTGGTTGGAACCCCTCACCGGCAGTGAAAGGGCCAATATCAGAGCACAGCAAATCAAAGTTCGAATTGTTTGAGTGCCAATTGTCAAATATGAAAGAGGGGTGTGCATGCCAGAGCCAGCTGAGGGGACAATAATTAAGCAATGGAACTAATGTACCACCTCATGTTAGGACTTGCGCGATCGGTGTTGATTCAGGCAGGCGGCGAAGTTGCTGATCGATAGCGGACCGAAGGTTCCTTGGAAGCCCCTCATTCCTCAGTGTGGTATGTTCACCTGCACGTTGGCAAGCGGGTGGACTTGCTGGCTTATCGGTTGTCAGCATTCTCGTTGTTATGGACTTCGGTCTCGCCGTGCTGGTGCCGCACAATGTCACCCAGGACCAGGTAGATTACCTCCTCGGAGATGTTGACAGCGAGGTCGGCGATCCGTTCGAGATGGCGAGACGCGCTGAAGCAGTGCACGGCAGGGGCAATGTAGTCAGAGTTTTCCCGCATCATTTCGTGCAAAAGCTCAATTACGAGCCGATTCTTTCGATCGACTTGGTCGTCGGTTGCGATCACGGCACGCGACTTAGTGACGTCTCCCTCGATGAATGAGTCAAGTGCATTTTTCACCATGCTTGTCGCACCCGCAGCCATTTCGTCTAGCTCTTCTGGAACAGGAAACAATGGATACTCTTGGATCGACTTGGCTCGTTCCGCAATGTTGCAAGCGAGGTCTGCCATTCGTTCCAGCTCATTGTTGACTTTGACCACTGTGAAGAGCCAACGCATGCTGGTTGCGACCGGTTGGTGAAGGGCAAGCAGCTTGAGGCATTCCTCCTCAAACTTAATGTCGTTGGCATCGATAATGGCGTCTTGGCTTATCACCTCATCGGCAAGGTCGGCTCTGCGTTCTGCTAACGCACGCACCGCATTGAGAATCATTTGTTCAACCAAGCCGAATTGGGATATCAGGTCACTACGAAGGGAGTCCAGTTCCCGATCAAGGTGTTTGGTCATGGAGGCTTCTTGATTGAAGGGATCGGTTCTTGGGTGAAAAGGAAGGGGAGATTAGCCAAATCGGCCGCTGATGTAATCCTCGGTGCGTTTGTTGTTCGGGTTGGTGAAGATACTTTTGGTATCGTTCATTTCGACAAGTTTGCCCTCGAAGAAAAAAGCGGTCTCATCACTGCATCTGGAAGCTTGTTGCATGTTGTGTGTGACAATCACGATTGTGTATTGATTTCGCAGCTCATTCATCAATTCTTCGATAGCCAATGTGCTTCCGGGGTCCAAGGCACTGCAAGGCTCGTCCATCAGTAAAATTTCAGGACCAACCGCAATGGTGCGGGCGATGCAAAGCCTCTGTTGTTGACCTCCTGAAAGCCCCAGTGCTGGGGCGTTCAGGCGATCTTTGACTTCGTCCCAAACCGCCGCTTTTCGTAGGGACCATTCAACAATGTCCAGTAGTTCGCTGCGCCGCAATTTCATATGTAGGCGTGGCCCGAACGCGACATTGTCAAAGATCGATTTTGGGAATGGGTTCGGTTTCTGAAAGACAATGCCAACCTTCCGACGAAGGTCGACTACATCCGTAGTGTTTGCAAGAACATCCAGATCGCCCAAGTGCAAACGACCGGTAGCACGTGCTGTATGAATGGTGTCATTCATGCGATTGACCCAACGCAATAAAGTACTTTTGCCACAGCCGCTGGGCCCAATAAAAGCTGTGACTTTGTTTTTTTGAACATTCAGCGAGATGGATTTGAGCGCTTGAAAGCTAGCGTACCACGATGAGAGATCTTGCATCTCAATCGCATTGCACAAGGGGCTGGATTCATTCTCCTCGTTTTTCATTTGAGACACATGCGGGGGGATTTGTGGAGTGCGTGTCGCGCGGCGCGGATTGCTCGTCGCGTGGGGAGGGTTTGTGACGGCATGGCTCATGCGATCTTAGTCCAAAAGTAAGGCGGCACCAAAAGTAAGTTGGCGTCAAAAGTAAGTGGGTGCAACTTGTTTATTGCAGCTCGTTTTGCATTCGATGGCGAATGAAGACTGCGACGGCGTTGAAGCTCAAGAGGATCGCTAGGAGAACCACAATGCCGCCTGCTGCAATGTTGTGAAACTCTTCTTGCGGACGTGATGTCCAGTTGTAGATTTGAAGTGGCATGACCGTGTAATCATCCATTAAATGTTGGGGAGCCGAGCGTATGTACACAATTCCGGCAATGATCAGGATGGGCGCTGTTTCGCCTATGGCCCTGCTGATTGCAAGAATCGAGCCTGTCATGATGCCCGGCACAGCAGAGGGTAAGGTTACATTCCAAACCACTTGCCATGGTGTTGAGCCCAATCCTGCCGCTGCTTCGCGCAAGGTTGCGGGAACAGCACGCAGAGCTTCCTGGGTACTGATGATGATCACGGGTAAAATCACGAGCATCAGCGTAAGAGCTCCAGCAATCACGCCACGCCCAAACGGCAGTCGGAGGTAGTACCACTGATTCTCACTAATGCGACCTGGCGTCGATTGGTTGTCGATGGTCCGACTTAACTGGTCGGCGTCACTGGGTGGCTGTTGTGAGAGAGCGTCAATGGCAATGATTTCGACCTCCGTGAGTCCGTTCTCTTGATTTTCATACGCGATCATTCCGGTTTGCGGAACCACTGGGGCCGCGTTGCGAGATTCCACGGGCAGCAGGAAGAAACGCTCAGGTATATCTGCACCGCCGGTATCCACAAAAGGGTCGCTTGCCAGATTGCTGAATTGATCATAGTAAACAGCACCGACTTCCATGCTGGGGCCAGTATTGTCGTCCGCCTTATCAAACAGTGAGAACATGGAAACAAAGGCGGTCAGTCCCAGGATTCCGTAAACTACGCTGGGCACACCCGCAAGATTGGTGATGTTCAGCTGAATCAGATTGAAGATGTTTTTGGCGATTCTGTTTCTTGGGGTGAATTCCTCGATCAGGATCGCAGTTCCAATGCCGAGGGGTAATGTGATCAAGCTGCACATTGAACAGACCCACAATGTACCCATGAGTGCAGGCCATAATCCTGCATTTTCGGGCTCCGGCTCGGGGGATCCTGTGAGCAGCGTCCAACTGAGCGTAGGAACGCCAGCGGTCAGGATGGACCCAAGTAAAAATACGAGGATCAAGACCGAAGCTGAGGCCGTGACGATACACATCCGCCGAAAGCGAATGTCCTTCTTGATTCGCGCATCAGTGGTGAGCAGTTGCGAGTTTTCAAACAAGGCGTTTGATTTCCGTCCAGCAGGCAGCGACTCATCGGCGCGTGCCACAAGGTCGCTGGTTGGATTGGATTTCTCAAGATCAGACAGTTCAGAATCACTCAATCGTAGGTCTCCCGATACTTTCTGCGAATGTGATTGCCGACAATCGTGAGACTGAGCGTGATAGCAAAAAGAGTGAAGGCAACAGCGTACATTGAGTAATACTCAATACCGAAGTTTGAGACATCACCACCAGCTATTTGCACCATATAGCCCGTCATCGTTTGTGCTTCTTCACCCGGGTTGAGAGTCACTTGTGCTCGACTACCGGCTGCCAGGGCAACGATCATCGTCTCGCCGATTGCACGCGCGATTGCCAGCAGAAAAGCGCTGATGATGCCACTCAGTGCCGCTGGGATGATCACCCTGACAGTTGCGTCAAAGCGAGTTCCACCCAACCCAAAGGCACCCTCTCTGAGCCGTGAAGGTACAGCTCGAAGAGCATCTTCTGCGAGGGAGCAAACCGTTGGAAAACAAAGAATCCCCACGGCAATGCCAGCGCTCATCGTGTTGTAGACGTTAAAGCCAGAGTAACACCACTGAAGAAAGGGAGTGATAGTCATCAAAGCAAAAAAACCGTAAACCACGGTTGGAATCCCTGCCAAGATTTCCAGTATCGGTTTCAATGTGTTGCGCACCCGGCGTGGAGCGTATTCACTTAAATAAACTGCGGTGATCAGGCCCAAGGGTAGTGCAAAGAGCATCGCGATTGCTGTAACCAGAAAGGTTCCACTGATCAAAGCCCAAATCCCGAAGCTTTTGGTGTCACCAAGCAGCGGGGTCCAGTCCGCGGAAAGAAAAAAGTTGCTCAGGGTGACTTCCGGAAACTGAAAAAAAGTCACCGTTTCTGATGCAAGAACAAAGATAATTGATCCTGTGATCAGAAGCGAAAACAACCCGCAACCGATCAACCCCAATAAGATGACCTTCTCGCGCAATCGCACTAGGGTCAGATTGCGACGTTCACGCAGGAGCAGCGTTTGAACTTGCTGTTCAAGTCGCTGCATCGCTTGGATTCCGTTCGTGGAGGGAGTCATGTGGTTTCGCGACCTCGGAACTTCTGATCGTATCTAAACAACAGCCCCCGGAATTTCTACACGGAAATGATGGCATCGGGAAGGAGCCCACTACTCTATCAGATTATCGACTTGGTAAATCTCCGTTACCGGTCCTGAACGCTTCTCGAGTTTCGGTGTTAGGTAGTGTGTGCCTGTTTTTCCGGTGCGACACCGCATCATGGCTTCCTTGTAGATCGATGCGGGAAGTGCAACATACCCAGTGCTGCTCGCCAGAGTAGGGGCATTTTGAAGATAGTAACCGATGAACTTACGTACTTCCGGCCGTTTGAAGGAGGCAGAATTTACATAGATGAACAAGGGGCGACTGAATGGAGCATAAGTGCCGTTTTCAATCGTGCTAGCGGTCGGACTGACAGACTCCCCTGTTTTAGGATTCACGATGGCAATCGATTTCAGCTTGTCCTTGTTTTCCTCGTAATAAGCGACGCCGAAAAAGCCAATCGCGTTGGGAGTACCGGAAACTCCTGTGACAAGCACATTATCATCTTCGCTGGTGCTCATGTCTGACCGCAATGAACCGCCACTTTTTCCGACAACCACTTCTTTGAAGTAATCGAAAGTGCCTGAGTCAGTTCCGGGGGCGAAAATCTTGATCTTCTCGGCTGGCCAACCCTCTCGAACATCCGCCCACGTCTTTGCTGCCGAATTCGCAAGAAAGATCTTCTTGATCTCGTCAAGCGTGAGTTGGTTCAGCCACGTATTGCTCTTACGAGCAACCAAGGTCAAGCCGTCATAAGCCACAGGTAATTCGAAGAAGTTCACGCCAGTCTTGCGAGTGGCGGCAAACTCACTGTCCTTAATCGGACGCGAGGCATCCGAAACGTCAGTGTCACCGACGGTAAAACGCTTGAAACCGCCACCAGTTCCAGAAACCCCTACGCTTACTTTCACACGCGGATATTGCTTCTGGAATCCAGAAGCCGCTGCTTCGCTAATTGGATAGACCGTGCTGCTGCCATCGATGGCAACTTTTCCCAGCAACCCAGTGTTTTGAGCAGTTGCAGAATCGGGGCCGACTTGAAATTGTGTCCCGACAAACAAAATGAGAATTAGCCTTAATTTCATTCAATCTCTCTCTTCAACGCTAAGATGATTAGGTGCTCAATAGTTTATTTCTCGTGCTAAGGCTATCAGTGGAAATCAAAAGGTACGAGTCTTGAATTCATGTGTTTCGTGTGAAGGTTTCGTTAAGGCGGTTGAGCCCGGGAATTCGACACTCAGGAACGAACTTTGAGCACCAAAACTTTGACCGAGAGTCGGTCGGCGAGGAAGAGTTCTCAACTCGGAATGTGCTTGATGGGGCTCCTCTGACGATCAATTACGGTTGGCAGCCCTCACCGCCTTTTGGCTGTTGAGCTGGCGGAACCGGCGACCAGAAATGTCGCGTGATTTCCGTGCGAGAATCGTCTCGCAAGAAACACGCCCCAACCGTGTCTATCAATGAGCCACGTAGGTGACGGTCATTTTCGAGCCTAAACGCTGCGATGCCGAGGATATCGGGTATTCGTGGCTGTTGGCGGACAGAACGCCCAGGGGAGGAGTGTTGCGGGTATCAGGAGCCGTCCGTGGCCAATTTACGGAAGTAGGCTTCAATAGCTTCCCGGTAGTGGGTAGGTAGATCTCGGCTGATCTGTTGCAAAGCCTCTTTCCGCTCCGCTGGTGGAAGTTTTCCCCAGCCGTCACGCTCTTCGATTCGCTTGCGATCAACATCACCATTCCCACTGCCACCGGCTGCTTGGCTATCGTTCATGGGTGCAGCTTGCCCACCCTGACTGTTTCCTTGGCCAGACTGCTGCTGTTGCTGTTGCTGCTGTTGTTGTTGCTGCTGTTGCTGTTCTTCGATCTGTTCGATCAATTTGGAGAGCTTATCAATGATTTTCTGTTCCCGGTCCTGAACGTTATCATCTGCACGGCCGAGGTCGAGTCGACGAGTCACATCAGTCATGAGTCGCGAAATCTCATCAAGAGAATCCTCTTTGAGTGGGCTGATGTCAGCCACCATTAGTTGGGCGGTGCGTGTGAAGCGGACAGGGCAATCTTTTTCGTTTTCCAGCAACCGTCGCAGGTCGACTAAAGCTTCCTTCTTCTGTAAGAGTGCGTGATAACAAGCGCCACGGAAGAAAAGGGTCGCCGCGGGATCTGCCGAGTCAGCGGCGTTCACCTCCCTGAACGCGAGAAGTGCTTCGTCGTAAAGTCGTGCGCGAACCAGTTCTCTGCCCAACCAAGTCCGGACTGAGGCCTGCAAGAATTTCGGCAAGCTGCCTAAGTTGAGGTGGGCTGGGTTGTCGGGAACAATCCTGCCCCCGGCTTCCTGCAAATTTTCGGCCGCCGCAGCCGCGAGTTGTTCAACCAGCGGCGAATACATGCGAGACGTGGAAATGAAAATGTCGAGTGGATCTGCAGCATTTGCTGCCAGGCCCGCTGCGAGTTGGCCTGCGGCCTGTTCGACGTCCGGTGATGAAGTTCCCAATGCGTTGAGTGATTCTCTAAGCATCTGTGACAACGCATCTGCGTCCGGTCGCTGCCAACTGGCATCGCTCTCAAACGCATCCTCTGCAGCGTTTACTGCTTCATGGTCAGGCTGCGCAAACACAAAAAAGATAGCAGCGATGATCGCGAAACACTGAAGCGTTCCGTTGATCCATGTTGGAAGGGGGGGATGTGCCACGTTAGCCTCGCAGTTACTGATTTCTCTTGAGGACCAAATCACGGGTGATTCGGTACAAGCGGTTTTGACGGTCTGACAGATTTTGCAACAGGGGAAGGATCTCATCACCGGTAGACGATCCCGAGTCTAGCAAGGTTGAGTATCGATCAGTGGTGGACTTGATCCTTGTTTCCATGGTTCGGATCAACTTGAGTTCCGCAAGTGCCTCCACCAACGGTTGTTCACCTTGATTTGCTTGTGCCTGTTGTTGCTGTTGCTGTTGCTGTTGTTGTTTCTGCTCCAAATCACGCTGTGCTTTCTGCAGTGCCGTGATCATTTCATCCAAGGCGGCGAGAATGTCCTGCTGAATGCCCTGAGTGACGGCGTCGATTTTCGTCTGTCCAAGCCTGTCGGAAACGGTAGCAGTGTCATCACGGATCTGTGAAACAACTTCAGGGAATGCCACGCTGGAGCCTTCCTCGCGTAGCAGAAGCATCGCACGATCAGCTTCTAGCGTGATGTTCTTTTCGGCAAAGGCGAGATCGCCAGCTTTCAAATCAGTTTGCCGGTTACGTTGCTCAATGGGGGTAGCAGATAAGGTGACTGTGTCTTCGAGTACTTTGTTCTGCATCGTTGCCATCTTGCGCAGACGCGCCTCAAGTTTAGCAAGCTCGCGGAGCAATTCCTCCTCTCTCAACTGCCTAAGTATCTGCTCAAGTTGATCAATTGCGTTCCTGAGATTCTCTTCCGCTTCACGTTGTTTCTCAGTCGCTTGATCCCGCTTTGCATCCTCAAGTTCCTTTTCAGCCTGCTTCATATTTTCGATGGCTTTTTGAAGCTGCTGCTCAACTTGTTGCTCTGGCGTTTGAGGTTGCTGCGACGGTTGTCCCTGTTCTGATTGCTGGCCTTGCTGTGACTGCTGGCCTTGCTGTGATGATTCTTGGGACTCGCCATCCTTTGATTCACCATCCTTTGATTCGCCGTCCTTTGATTCACCGTCCTTTGATTCACCGTCCTTTGATTCACCGTCCTTTGATTCACCGTCCTTTGATTCGCCGTCCTTTGATT
>NZGD01000014.1 GCA_002690925.1 Rhodopirellula sp. | reverse complement strand
TGGTTTCAAGGACACAAAGACAGTTTTAGCGAAGACCTCATTCAGGAATATGAAAAGAACCTTGTCAATCTAATCAATGATGTACGCAAGGAATTTGAGGTACCGCAGATGCCTTGCGTGGTTGCCACGGTCGGATTTGGCGGAAATCACATGTCAGAGAAATTTGTGAGGATTCTGGATGCACAAATGGCAGTCGGTCATGCGGGAAAACACCCAGAGTATGCCGGTACTGTGGCATCAGTGGACACGCGAAAATTCTGGCGTGAAGTGGATCAGTCACCACGGAACCAGGACTATCATTACAACCGCAATGCGGAAACCTACATGCTGATCGGTGATGCAATGGGCCGTTCTATGGTGGAGTTGCTCGGCGGGAAAGCTGATCCACTTTCGGTGCCGGTCATGTCTGCAAGCTCAACCACGCAGCTGGTAGAGAATTCAGAGGACGAGAAGATCGCGCGGCAGAAATCGTTGCAACCGATAATCATCGATGGGATCGCAGCTTCCTATATTGCTGATCAACGTCATAGCAAGACATTGCTCGGGGAAGTTGAGGGAGTTCGGCCAGACCGGGCAAATCAGTTTCTTCGAGGGTCGATGTATGGATTAGTGAACTGTTATCAGGCTGCCGGAATCACGGATTTTGATTGGCATCAATTCGGTCCTGACTTGGACCAAGTCGAGTGGGATTACTTCAGTTTCGACCCACCAGAAAATTTGCCTATAGAGAAGGGGAACCGTTTCCGAAAAGTCACCTTTCCAGGGGATATGGAAAACTGGTTTGCATCGAACTTTGATGCTCAGAAAATGGGTTGGAAACGCGGTAGGCAACCATTCGGTCAGCTCGATGGGAAAAAGGCGCCACTTACTGAAACCTGTACCTCTTTATTTTGTCGGTGTGGGGTACAGCCAGAATCGCTATGGCAAAAGGAGGTACTGCTGGTTCGTGGTACGCTTGACCTGCCACCGCTCAAGCCCGGACATCGGTATCGCATTGTGGTGGGTGGTTCTGCGCATGTGAATTCAGGTGAGGGCTACGCGTTGTACGCCAATGGAAAACTCTTGAACCAATCACAGGTTGGCGTTGGAATTAGGCAGGGTGGACAGCCAAGGGGGGCGTTCATCTACGATGAAGATCGTTCAGAATTTGAGGTGGGCAAGGTCACGATCGCGGCAATCAGTTTCCTGCGATACAACCATCCAAGACATGGGGTGCAACCTCCTCGCGGCCACCTGACTCTTCGTATCGAGGAACAGAAGATTCCACCGCTGGCTTTGTCTCTGGCTAAGTAGCCAGCGGGCATTGATGCTTAGCGTCGCTCATCAACTCTTGCCTTGTTCATAGCATCACTTGCGTTTTTTGGTGACTTGTTGAGCCCGAGTTGGGTCATAGTCGGGATTGGGAATGGGCATTTGCGCAGCGATACTTTGACGCCATGACCGCAGTTGTCCATGCAGCTTGTCAGCAATGTCTGGATGCGTTTGGATGAGGTTCTTTCGTTCACCCGGATCTGTATCTAGTTGGTAGAGCTCCAGTGTCTCATTTTCGAAGAATTCGATGAGTCGCCATGGGCCCGATCGAATGGAACCGTACGGGCTGTCACCCCCAGCGTGGTAATGGGGATAGTGCCAAAATAGGGCGCGATCCATTGCAATAGCAGGGTTCCGTAGTAGTGGAACCAAGCTAAGGCCGTCGATGTCTTGATTGTGGACTTCACTTCCGTTGCACTCTGCGATTTCGAGGAGCGTCGGATAGTAGTCGATCGTGCTGATAGGCGCGTCGCACTGGCTCCCCGGCTGTGTGACCCCCGGCCATCGCACGATGGCCGGTACCCGAACACCGCCTTCATAAGCTGAACCTTTTCCGCGTCGAAGTGGAAAGTTGTCCGTGAACCCATCGTGCTTACCGTAACGCTGGGTCAGACCACCGTTGTCGGACGTAAAGATCACCAGTGTGTTGTCATCAATACCATGTAGTTCTAATCGTTTCAGCAGGCGTCCTACGCTCATGTCCATGCTGGCGACCATTGCTGCGTATTCGGGATTCTTATGCATTGCATCATCACGAATCTGCTTCTTGTACTTGGCAACCAGATCATCACGTCCGTCAATCGGTGTGTGTGGCACGTGATAGGCAAAGTGCAGAAAGAATGGATTGTCACGAGCTTCGTCGATGAACGCTAGTGCTTGATCAGTGAGATAATCAGTCAAGTACTCGCTTTTTGATTCACCTTTGGGGTTCCCGCCTCGCTGAAGTCGATAGCCGCGTGTTCCCTTTGGTTTCGCGATGTTCACATCGAAACCATGCTTGGTGGGCCCATAGTCGTTCTCATTGCGTCCAGCGTGGTGTAGATGCCACTTTCCTACATGGGCGGTCTGATAGCCATCATCACGTAGTGCTTCTGCGATCGTCACGTAAGAGTGGTTCAGTCCTGTAGTCCATTTCGGAATACTTAACTTGGCATATGGCCGATTTTGTCCCGCGATGAAATCGGTTAATTGAATTCTGGCCGGATACATTCCCGTCATGATCGAAGCACGCGACGGTGAGCACACTGTGCACGCTGAATACGCATTTGTGAATTTCATTCCGGTTTCGGCAAGCCGATCCAGATTGGGTGTTTCATACAAGTCACTTCCGAAACAACTCAACCCAGTCCAGCCCAAATCATCTGCGAGAAGAAAGATGATGTTGGGTTTTCCAGCTTTGGTTTCGGTAGCATCGACCATGCGGCCGAAACTTATAATCATGACCAGCATGATCAAGGACGTTTTTGATTTGTTGATTTGCATTAAGTGTTTGCCATTCTGATAACGTTGCAGTTGCCGCTAACGATGAGGTGGTGTGACTCCTGCTGCCGTCTCTGCATCGTATTTCAGGTACATAGCTTTCCGAAACACGAAGTGGTGCATCGCCGGCCAATCAAGTTCTAATTAGCAGGCTGAGATCATGAGAAGTGGTCACCCAGGCAAACTTTACGAGTTGCACCACGAGGTAGGCAGCGTGGGATCGACTAGTTCTTTTGAGTCAGCTCTTGAAACAAGCCCGTATATTCACTTGCCATCCGCTGGGCAGAGTAATTCTCGTACACGAACTTCTTTGCAGCGGTCGCCAGTTCCCTCGCTTTTTCTGTTTCAAACAACAAGGTCTCCCAATGTTGTAACAACTGTTGTTTGTCCCCCAGTGGTGCTAAGAGCCCTGTTGTTTCATGAGTTATCAGTTGGTCGATGCCTGCAATGTTGTAAGCGGCAACAGGGATCTCCGCCGCAGTGGCTTCCATGAGGCAGCGAGGTATTCCCTCCAGAGTGGATGTCATTGCAAAGAGGTCAAACGACTTCAAAATTTCGAGACGGTCGTTTCGGAAACCCAAAAAATCGATGCTGTCTTTGCTTGGTAGTGACTGAGCGTGTGCCTCTAGTTCTGCACGCTGGTCTCCATCTCCCAAGATTACGAGTCGGGTTGCCGGGTGCTTGGCATGTAACGCATCGAACACCGCTAATAAATCAAACACATTTTTACGGCTAATCAGTTGACCGACGAAACCAACACGTTTGGGCGCATCTGCTTCACGCGTAGGTTTTTCTTGTGCTTCCACTTCCGATAAATCGACACCGTTCTGGATGTACAGCATTTTATCTTCCGGAACTCCAAGCTCTTTGCAGTCTTTCATGAGTTGCCTGGAGAGTGGAACGACTTTTGTAGCACGTCGGAGTGCTCTGCCCCCAAGCCAACTGAAAATCCGCAACTTGAAATCCATGTGGGTTGAAAAACCATGTGGCGTGATGACACAGGGAATACCCGCTTTCTTCGCCGCTAATAAGCCAATGATGTCGGATTTGTAGCCATGCGTGTGGATAAGATCAAATTCTTGATCTCTTAATATGTTTGCTAATTTGGACAGAGCTGATAAATCAAATTTCCCTCGCATTGGAATTTCGTGCGTTTTCAAATCAAGTTGTTTGTATTGCCGGGTCAGCTCCAGGTCCTGGTTGGTGGGCTCAGAGGAGACGGCCAAGTCGCAGCGTACCTGTTGTGGGTCGAGGTGCTTCGCCAAAGCCAATATCCATCGTTCCGCACCGTAAAATCCGGTCGGACAGATGAATTGCATTACTTTGATAGGTTTTTTCATGACTGAGGAAAATCAATCTCTGTGTGCCGCACTCAGTGAAAGGCTTTTGCGGATGTGAGGGCTCATGACTTAGTTTATTTACGTTCACTCCGTGGCAACTGACGAAATCCAATCTCGGAGGAAGTTTTGCGACAAATTATGCTCAACCATCAAAACTGTTGTGCTGGACTCAAAGGTCGGCAAGGCGAGTTTGATTTTCCCACTGAAAACAGGACATCGGAACATATTGAAAGAAATGTCTCGATGATCGTCGATGTTTATCGTTAAGGCGATTGAAGAATGGCACAAAGCACGTTCACATCAAATGTCAGTAACTGGATACTTGGCGTGAGAACACAGATTGCGATCGGGACCTCGAATGTCCGTATCAGACTGGGAACTCGAAACAGGTCGGCAGTTGCGTTTTCGGATTGGGCGTTTCCTTCCAGATGGCAATTCATCGGGCCAAAATACGGGTGCAGATGCCCGTCCGTCATGAACGGACGGGCTAAAAACCTGTGACAGACGGTTCGCAGCGAGTAAAGAGTCGCTGAGGGAAAACCCATGCATCGTGGTCAGCCACGGTCGAGGTCACTGATTCTGTGGTGTCCAGAGACACCTCATTTCAATCTGAGGCAATCAAGCCATTGGGACCCTGAATCTTCTCCCCAGCATCGAGGCAATTTTACTCGCTTTGGTCCACAATCCACACATTACGGAACCGCACATCCTGTCCGTGTTCCTGTAGTTTCAGGCCTTCTGCGGATGGGCTTACACCGACACCTCCATTGGCATGCTTGATGGGGACGTTATCGTGAACCTTGACGCCATTCCACCACACGGTGGCACGAGCAGGTTCAATCGATTTTTCACCGTCCCATTTTGCGGCTTTGAAGACGAAGTGAAACGATTGCCATTGACCGTTGGGGCGCCACGCGTTCACGTCTGGTACGCACTCCATGCAGAACGCTCCGATGCCATGGGGCCCGATCTTCCAGTTGTAGGGATCGTCGACATCCTTGCCTTTGGGAGATTCGATCTGGAGCTCGTATCGGTTTTGCAGGTAGACACCACTATTGCTGTAGCCGTCAACTTTGTCGTCGTTACGGTTGCCCATCAAAACGAACTCAACATGTCCTTCGAAATCCGTGTACTTCTTTTTGGTGACCAGATCATGCGTACCCCAACGCTTGCCTCCATTTGTCATTAAGGTTTTGCCATCACCGTTGGGATTATCAACAATTGACCAAGTGATCGCCATGTCCGGCTTGGGCCACATTTCCCAATTCTTTTGGATTGACTTCATGGTTCCATCAAACGGTACATCGGCGTTGGCAGGTGCTGCCGCACCAACATCTTTGGATTTCACGTATCCCGGTTTGTTCTCGGGAGCATTTTTGTCGGCGGCTCCTGCCAAATTGCAGCTGAGTGCGAATACAGTCATCAGTCCAACAATCTGTCGGCTTGATCGGATTTTCATGGTGTAGATTTCTTTTGAATGGATGTGACGTTTGAAAATCATTTGAGATTTGACTCAATACATTGCCAGACTCAGGAGCCGCAAGGGTGTGAATCGTGACTGCGATTATAGACGAGTTCGTCGGTTGATCCCATTGATTGGCTGGGGTACTCGCTTGTTTCTGGAAACCTGACCTCTCGGATTTGAAGAAACCTGAGGTCAGCAAGGCGAAACGCTGGAACAAGGAGACTGTTGCTCGTCACTGGACAACAGAAGCAGTAGCCACTGGACAGGGTGAGTGGAGGTAAGAACCTCGCCCTTGGCGCAGGACCAAACGAGGATGCGATCCACGAGGCGGCGGTGAAGCAAGCCAACCGGCTGGTATTGTGTCCTTGGGTGAGCTGCGATCCAGGAACTGCAATCACGGATTTCAGCAAGCTTGGAGACCGCAATCTCGGCAAACGTGATGATTGATCGGCAGACTGAAAAGCATTTCAAGCTTGGACTGGTGACTCATTCTGAGACTCTGGCGAACACCTCGATCGATTGCTGGTCTGAGACAAAAGAACTGTTTTTATGCAGAAAAGTCTGCCAATAACGTTGTAACACGGATCCTGACGCACTGTGCCATAAATGCATTTTAGGTTTTGGCATGCACTATGCATTGCTTTCGCGTTGTGCGGCTGACCGCACATCTTGTCTTTTCTGCCTCTTCTCTAATACGAAAGGTCCTCACCATGCGTAAGGCAAATCAGCGTTCTCTCCGTGTGCAAGCGCTTGAATCACGCAACCCGCTTGCAGGCAACATCATTGGCAATCTGGTCGGAACAACATTGGCTTTGGGCGGGGATGCCGCGGACAACCAACTTGTTGTGACGGAGGTAGCACCGAATCAGATTCAGGTGACTGGATTAACAGGGACGACAATTAATGGCGCACCGTCGCAGTTATTTGCATCTAACTTGATTGAGTCAGTCATCATTCGAACCGCGGAGGGTGAAGATCAAGTCAAGGTTGAAAATCTTAGTTTGACAGATACTTCGAATGGTTACCTCGGCATTTTCACGTCCCGTGGTAACGACACCGTAAAACTTTTGAATGTCACGACGACCCAGCAAATTCGCGTCGATGCCGGATCAGAAGACGACCGTATCACCGCTCGACAAACCAGTACGAACGGGCTTTTTCTCGTGAATGGTGAAAGCGGTGATGACCACGTGCGTCTGTCGTGGGTGAAGGCCAAAGACTTGAAAGTTGAAACACACCAGGGTGTGGATCGCGTAAGCATGTACCGTGCAAAAGCTCTGAATGATATTGCCGTTAACACTGGGGAGGATACGGACTACATCCGACTCTCGCGACTCAAAGCGGGCAACGATATTGAAATTCGTTCCGAGGACGGTGACGATGTTCTATCCACCAATGGGATGAAAGCAGCTCAAGATGTGATCGTGAAGACATCATCCGGCGATGATTTGGCTTGGATGTATCGTACGACGGCTGGCCGCAATGTCGTAGTCGCGATGGACGATGGAAACGATCGATTGACCATGCGTGATACGAATGCCGTGGATAACTTGTTCATGGAACTTGGGATTGGAGATGACAAGGCAAGAATCAAGAATGCAAACGTGGGTGATTTTTATGCCTCTGCTGCTGATGGCGAAGACAAAATGGAATTGGATAACATTAACGCAGTGAATGACCTGCATGTCAAAATGGGAATGGGTGATGACGTGCTTAAAATTTCAAACTCGGCAGCCCTGAATCCCATCTTTGATGGCGGTCCAGGTTTCGACACTTTGTACGACTTGCCAAATGCGTTTGACGAGGTGTCGGACTCAGTGAATTTCGAGGTTTTTCTTTAGTCTACCCAGCTGAAGAATGGCGGCTTGCAAAGTAGAGTGTTGCTCATCGCTGATATTATTGCTGGGGAACATCTTCCAATTCGTTCTCTGCGAGTCGTAGAGTAGGTCCGGTTGGCAGACGGTATCGTGAGTAGAAATCCGTCAGGTCTTCAAACGCAGGTACGTCGATGTGGCCGGATAGAGAACTCTCTCGAAGCAACAGGCTGCGTTGAATAACAAAATCTCGATTGAGTTGCGGTGAAAGACCATCGAAGCTTACTGGGTCGCGAAAATGGTCGCCGTCGGCAACCTGCGTCGACATTAAAAGCACGTAGGTCGTTCCTTGTTCAAGGCGGACAGGTTCCGGTAAACGGGTATAACGAAAGGAATTCACTAATTCGCCAGATGTACCGGAATCCAACTGACATCGGGCGAGCTCGACCTGTTTGTCTGCCGAACACATCAGAAGTCGGATTACGTGCGGACTATCGAGCGAGTGGTTCTTGCCACGGAGGGTACTTTTTGATGGTTGGTCACGTTCGTCGTCCCTTGCGATGGATCGAGCCGCACGGACAGGTTTATCCCGGTCATAATCGTCAAACATCCCCAGGTGAGTCACCAGCTTTGTCTTTGCTCCCGGTTGTAAACGAAAGGTAAAGCCAATTTCACCGGTGACATCATTTCTCAGGTTATGCCAACCGGGATTTTGAATCAGTGGACCGCCACTCGTAACATTTAATTGTCTGGCATGGCCGCGGTTGTGAATTTTTAACAGAGTGTCTGCTAACCCATTTGTGATGTCAGTGGATGAAGCATCCGTGTAAGCTTGGGTCTCGTAGAGGTCTTGTTGGAGGTTGTACAAAGCGATGGGAGTGGCGGCACCACGTGAGCCACCCGATGCCCAAGGCATTGCCAATCCACCTTCGACGATGAGTTTGTTGGGGCCTTGCCGAATCGCCAGCGCATCGTTCAGAAACGGTGGCCCTAAATGGCAGAAGAAAACGCGTGGTCTTGTATCTGGTATTTCAGGCGTTCCCCGCCAATAGGCGAATACATTGTGACTGTCCTGGGCTTCCTCAGGATTCAATGAGTGGCCAATGATGTGAGCAAGGGTCGCGTAAAGATCGGTCAAGGTCACAATGGAGCGGTTCAGTTTTCCACCTTCAAGAACCGCCGGCCATGAAACCATCAGGGGCACCCGGATGCCACCTTCCCATAGCTTGGCTTTCTTTCCTCGCAGTTTGCCACTTTCCTGATTCGGGCCTAGATTGTCTCCAACATTGGGACCGTTGTCGCTTGTGAAGATGATCAACGTGTTCTCAATGAGTTTGTGGCCGGGCCATCGTGGGTCATCCGTGGTTTTCAGTGTTTCAAGCAGGTTGCCAAAGACAACATCATTTTCCAGCACCATGTCCTCGCGATCATTTGCAACAGAGTCATCCGAGTAACGACTTTCACCCTTGATCCTGGTTCCTGCTATCTCGTCCGGAACGGCGTAATCTCCATTGGGATTTCGTTGAAAATGATTGGCGTTGGGGACGTAATAAAGAAAGAACGGTTGTGTTGGGTTGTTTGAATGCCGGGTCAGGAAGTCGTTTGCTTCCTTCAGATATCGCGGCCCAAGTTTGCTGAGATCCCAGTCGGGTGCTGCCAGAATTTGTCCTTCACGATTCTTCATTCCGATCAGCTTCATCCGACTGCGGTCAGTGAAGGTGAATCGGTCATTGCGAATCAGGATGCGTGGCTCGGTGTCGAGTGGATCTTCGGTGTTGCCAGTGACACCGAAGTATTCGTCAAAACCGTGATGCGTTGGCCCATCCAGAATTGGCTTCGTAAAGTCGACATCATGGAAGAAAAAATCTTCTGCCGGCTTACCATTTCCGTTATCAAATGACATGCCCACATGGTATTTACCGATGCCGGCTGTGTGGTAACCGTGGGTCTGTAACATCTCAGGCAGAGTAGTCAGTCCCTGCTGAATCATCGGCGTGTTGGGGCCGTGAGGCAGCCATCCCTGATACTTGAGGTATGACCGATGAGCGAACCGGCCGGTGAGCAGAGAGTATCGCGTCGCACTGCACATCGAGGCGGGAGCATAGCCATCGGTGAATAAAATCGCCGATTGTGTGAACCGCTTGAGGTTCGGGGTCCGTAGTGTTTTTTTGACAGGCGGACTTGTTGGAGATAACCGTACATTCAAATAGGCACTGGTATCACCGATCCCCATGTCGTCTGCCATCATGATCAGAATGTTGGGTTTCGCTGGCCGGCTGGTGGCATCGACGTTGTCAGATTCCACAGTGGCAACGTGATCGCCTGCGAAGCAGGGATGATCGCCGATTCCAGACAGGAACAGGACGACTGTCACTAGCAGAGCGGGGAATGGAAACCTTGGGTTCAAAAATTCCAGAAGGCTCAAGTCAGCATTTTTCATGATCGTTATTTGTCTTGATTAATTTGGTCTGGTTCACTTCAGACAGATCAATTCGTTGTGTCTGTTATGGGTGGTATTTCAGCCAATCTGTTCTTAAGTTTTTGCTTCAGATCGAGGGCGACATCGGAGTATTCGGGATCGTTGTAAAGATTGTTGTATTGCTTCGGATCATTCTCCATGTCGTAAAGCTCTGCTGTTTTTCCATAGTCAAGCAAAGCCCATTTGCGTTCGCGATACAACCTGCCCTTGCCGCTGCAAAGGATC
>NZGD01000013.1 GCA_002690925.1 Rhodopirellula sp. | reverse complement strand
TTTTGTAATGTTTGGCAACATCTGTATCCAGCTACTCTCCGTAGACCCGATTGCTAAAAGAAGGTTCGATCAATCGTTTGGTTAGTCAGCGGGCCGTCTCGCCTTGGATCCACCACAAACATCATTCTCATGTCTTCGTGCTCTAAAGTGTGGCAGTGGAAGACAAACGGACCTTCAAAAGTGCGGAACCTGACCAGAATTTCCGCTTCACTATTCGGGCCGAGCATGGTGGTGTCCACAAGGCAACGCTCGCCAATCATCGGGCGTCGTCCGTCGATACTTTGAATTTGGTGGGATTCCAGATGAACGTGGATCGGATGCCACCACCCGCCACTGCCATTCTTGAGGATCCACTTTTCAGTTGATCCTAGACGCGGGCAGGCATTGGCGAGGTTCTCATCGAAAAATTGATGATTGATTTGCCACGCGCCTTTCCGTCGTTCAAAGTCGAACTGTCTTGTTGTCGTTACTTCCGACGGATCGATCGGTGTGAAAGGCCGGAGAGGCGTCCCATCCTGAATGGTCGCCGAACGTCGATCCGCTCTTCCCTCGACACTAAATTTCAGTATTTTCTCACCTGGTACCTCAACGTCCCTATCAAAGAGTTTACCTTTTGGCCCCCTGCCGTCTTCCTGAACGAGAATGTTCTCCAAATATACCTCGTCGGGGGCATCGCTAAAGTCAATGACAACATCCGCGCGTTTCGCTGGTGACATTAAAAGAGTATTTCGCAGCGTCGCGCGATCATACATGTGGCCATCCGTTCCCACGCCGATAAATGGTTGAGACGTCGAAAGACGCAATTCAAGGTGTCGCGCGTTGCAGCCGTTCAAGAAACGAAAGCGGTACTTTCCCCGCTTTACCTTGCAGACGGGAAAAGCTTTCCCGTTAAGAACATAGATGTCTCCGAGACTGCCGTTGTGATCTAACGGATCAAAGAAGAAGGACCCGTCGGAATTAAAGCTACGGTCTTGAATCACCACGGGAAGGTCCAGTGGCTCTTGAGGCAAGACATTTCGTGCGATCAGATCAAGCTCCAACTGATCATAAACCAGATAAAATCCACTTAGACCCAGGATGTTTGTTTCCGCAGCTATGTCCATTGCGTGATCGTGATACCAAAGCGTAGAGGGACTGGTGCTGAGGTCCTCAACTCCATTTAGCAGCGGTACACAATTTGGGTAGAAATAATCGCGGGTGTTGCCGGGAAGGATGTAGAAATTCGGGAACCCATCGGAATGAGCGGGTGTATGACCGCCGTGTAGGTGCGTTGATAAGGGAAAGTAAGGATGCTGGTTTTGTGTCCGCACGATTGCGGGCTCGCCGAGTCTTGTCTTGAAAGTTGGGCCTGGATAGCGTCCGTCGTAACCCACAATGGGAGTCTGCACTCCGCGAATAATCTCAGCAAAGCCCTTTCGAATTTGCAATTGATAGTATTTGTCTGGAAAATGGAGAGGGAGTGGTATGTTGTCCTGGCCTCGTCGAGTGAAGTACTCGGGGGCAATTCCATGTTCACTAGCCGAGACATCGAATGGAGGTGAGCCGACACTCAGAGGTTTTTTGACAGGCGGCACTACAAGGGGTTGAACGAAACGGCCTACAGGAAGTGGGGTACCCTTATCACCAAATTTAATATCGCGGTTACGTTGACGCCGGCTTTTCTTAGTCCCACTCGCTTTACTTCTCTTCCGTCTGCGACCGGCAGCAGCAAACCCCCCCAAACTAATGGCAACACCTGCTCCACTGGCGATTAGCGACCTTCGAGATAGCTTATCACGCATATTGTCGCTCCAGTTTTCACAGGCAAGGATTCTCTACGCTTTCGACAGCACTACCGAAACCTAAGCATTTTTATAACAAGCTTATGGCTAAATCAGCTCGTTCCTTACACAAAGGTACAGAGCAAGGTTCTCGCCCACGGAAATCGGAACAGAGGAAGTAGGAATTCAGCAGGCGGCTAAGCGGGAAAAGTACGGCTAAAGAGTAAAGGCGGTCAGGAACTAAGTGCCCTCCTTTAAGGAGTAAAAACGGCCGAGAAGCTGTGGATTCCGCCTAATTCCCTTTCATGAGGAGACCAGAAAGAGTATCCGGCGATGGTGGCTGCGGCACAAATCTAACGACACCCTCACTCTGACCTTGTCCTCCTATCCGCGTCCCACGCCCACGTTGATGTTAGTGTCCTAATGGTTTGACGTTTTGTAAGAGAGAGAAAACGACCACAGGAACACACGTCCGAGACAAGCAGATCATGCACAAGGTCCGGGAAGCCTAGGTGCCCCGCGTTTAGGGGGTGTCTACCGCAGGTTTTTGTAAGAACCCGGTGTTGCTGCACAGAGCTGCTGCTGATGGCAGCGCGGGTACGTTGGTTCGAAGGTCGGTCAGACCAAAAGGCTCAAATAGCTCAAGACGCAGAACGAGCGGTTGCAACGCTTCGACCCCACGCCCAGCTTTCCGCACCAAGTCGAGTGAGAGAATTGGTGCAAACACTTAGGGGAAGCAAAAGTCGAAATACGCGTGCAGACTGTCTCGGGTTTTAGAGCCATGTCTTTGTCATGCTCAGGGTACTAAGTGAGCAGATGTGATGCCCGGTTAAAAGCGGGGCCGGACGTGTCTGGTGAATGTTCGGCATTACTCCCAAGCCTGTAGAAGCGATGGCGATGCTTGCAATCTGGGGTGTTGTCTTTACACAGGCTTCAATCTGATGCTAGAAGCATACGTTTGAGCTACTTGCTCGTGTCAAATTTCCCTACGGACTGAACACAGCCGAGAAAGAGAATTATGAGCCCGACAACTGATAGCAAGACAGCGTTGATCATTGCGCACCCAGGCCACGAATTGCGTGTTTGGCATTGGCTAGAAATAGAAAGTCCCCGAGTTTTGGTGGTGACGGATGGTTCAGGCAGTTCAGGTACCTCCCGTATAAAAACAACCGGCAACTTGCTGACGGATAGTGGAGCACAGTGTGGCGGTCTTTTTGGAGAATTTACGGACAGGTTCCTGTACCAACAAACGCAGTCAAAGAACCTCGGGTTCTTTGAATACCTGTCCAATCGTATGGCAATGGAACTAGTTCAACATGAGGTCGAAACAGTGGTTGGTGATGCTGCCGAGGGCATTATTTTGTCACATGATATTCTCAGGGAGGTCAGGCGATCTGCGATTCGAATTGCCGAACAAAAACTCGGTCGCACCATCAAGCATTTCGAGTTTCCACTTGATTCTCATCCAGTGCTTGCGCCCCCAAGTGCGTCGGGTCAACGCTTAGACATTGATCTGACTGATAGTGCGTTAGCTCGAAAACTTGCAGTCGCTCGAAATTACACCGAGCTTTCTGCACTGGTAGATGAGTCAATTGATTTCTACGGTGAGAAAGCATTCCAACAAGAGTCGTTTTTCGTGCCGAACGATCATGTCTATTTGGCGAATGAAGCCGGAGTCATTGGTTATGAAACACATGGAAAGCAGATGGTGAAACAATCCAAGTACAAAGAAGTCCTGCTTTTTGAGGAACACGTTCATCCGATTGTTACGTTTCTCGATCAACTCCATTCATTGGAGGCCAGCAAATGCGTGAACGCCATATCCTGATTACAAATCAGCAGTTGTGCACCCGGTCCGGAACAGAACTTTACGTGATGGATCTCGCGCGATCTTTGCAGAGCTTGGGTCACCGCCCGATCGTATTCGCGTCTAAAACCGGGGCGTTAGCGGAATCTCTGGTGCGGCAGTCGATACCTGTGCTGGATAATTTACGAGACATTGCAGTTGAGCCAGATCTCATTCATGGTCACCACAATCTTGAAACCATGTCAGCGATGTTGCGTTTTCCAAATTCCCCTGGGATTTTTGTTTGCCATGACAGTTTTGCGTGGCATGATCGGGCGCCAGAGTTCCCCCGCATTTATCGCTATGTTGCAGTCGACAACGCGTGCTATGACAGGTTGAGTGTTCGCGATGGTGTTCCAACTTCAAAAATCGAGTTGATCCAAAATGGCGTTGACCTAAAGAAATTCCGGTCTCGAGGGGTTTTGCCCCAGACTCCTCGACGTGCATTGCTTATGAGTAATTACGCCGGACCAAGCCAATATATGCTGATCAATCGCGTCTGCCGCAAGATGGGAATTCAATTGGATGCAGTTGGGAGTCAATTTGGCAATGTGTTGGAAAAGCCCGAGCAGGCTTTAGGGCAGTACGATGTGGTGTTTGCGAAAGGCCGGTGCGCTTGGGAGGCCCTGGCAGTCGGTGCTGCAGTGATTGTGTGTGATACGATTGGATGCGGCGCGATGGTTACGAGTTCAGAAATCGAACGAATGGCAGCATCTAACTTCGGTAGACGATTACTCAACGAGCCAATTAGCACCAAGGTTCTTATTCGCGAACTGAAAAAGTACAACAGTGATGACGCGGCGCTCGTGTCGAAAGCTGTTCGCAAGCGATCCAATCTGTCCGGAATCGCTCACCAACTGACTGATCTATACGAAGCCGTGATCCGTGAGCATGCGGAAGCTGTCCGTGATAGAGACCAGGAACTTGTAGCATCGAGTCATTACCTTCAGTGGTGGGCCGCCAATCGCACACGCCTGGTTAAAGAAAGCGAAAAAAAATACCGTCCGGACAGAGTCGTGAAACGGGCTATTTCAGGCTTAAGAAAACAGGCAGTGCGTAAGTTGATGGTAAGACGTGTTGCTTGATCTTCACTCAATTCTTTTTTATTTTCCTTGCTCTTGTTTTTGGTACTGTCCGGGCACGTCATTCAAGAAGCTGCACACTTAGGTGATTCCTTTGGGATTTAAGAAATTAACCATGCGCTTCATCAAGGCCCCCATTCGCAAGCGCGCTGTCGAAAAATCGGTAAGCCACCTCAAGGGGCCAATTAATGTTGCTTGCAGACGCGATGAAGTCGTGGCGATGTCATTCATGCGAAATGCAGAGTTACACGTGCAGCAGTTCGTTGAGCATCACCTCGACCTGGGTGCAAAGCATATCTTCCTTTTAGACAATGGTTCCACTGACGAATCCTTGGCCTTAGCGAGCAAATACGATGAGGTCACTCTGTTACAATGCGTCCTGCCATACAAGTATTTTAAATATGAATTCAGGCGGTTCCTGTTGCGGCGTTGCGCAGTGAATTGCTGGGGCTTGTTGGCGGATATCGATGAACGGTTTTGCTATCCCTACTCGGACCGCATTGGTATGTCGAGTTTTTTACAGTACCTCAACCGCCAACATTACAGTGCGGTGATGGGCCAGATGTTGGACCTCTTTCCATCTGGGCCGGTTACCTCTTGGCCAAGCAATGGCAGGGATCTGGTTCAGCAAAGCTGCTGGTATGAACTTGAAAGCCTGCAACGATTTCAGCTTAAAAGAACACGCCAAGGGAAAGTTGCGGACCAGTCGCTGTTCACAATCAGCGGAGGGATTCGAGCATCAGGATTTAAGATGGATAATCGTCCAAACCTGACAAAATATCCTTTGCTGTTCTCCGACGGCACCGTGCTGCCTTCTGAACGCTCAAGTCACAGAATTAGAGGAGGCCGGATTGCTGACACAACGTGCGTCCTGAAACACTACAAATTCCATCGCAATTTTGAAAGCCAATGCGAACAGATCGTTAGAGAAAAATCGTATTTCAAGGATTCCGTGGAGTATCAGCAATATTTACGCGTTCTACAGGAAAAAGACGGGCTGGTTTTGAAAACGAGCAACTCAAGGAGGTTGTGCGAGGTTGAGCAGTTGATTGCTGATAACTTTCTTGTTGTTTCGGACGCTTTCAGGCATTACGTCAATGAAAACGCGTCATACAAAAGAGCAGGGTAGGATGCTCAGCAGTGCAGGAAGAGCATTCGTTAATCTACGGCACTTCATGCAGAATTTTAGTTGTTTTGGACTAGCAACAATCCATTGTTAGCCAGCAGTTCGTGTTCATTTTGGCTATTGAGTCTACGTATCTTCCTCTGCTGGGAATTAATTCTTTAACGGATCAAACTTAGCATTGCTCGCCCAGGGAGCTGGCTCAACAGAGACGTGGCTCAACAGGGACAGGCTGGCTTAGCTTTTTCACGGCTGTCATTCGATCGAGCTATGGCTAACACAGGGCGTGATTGTTCCCACGTGACTCATCTTTGGGGTCAATGATAAAACGGCGCATTTGTTTCACCGTGTCCCGATGCAAGCCGCAAGTTGCTGGAAGATTCATGCACAAAGTGGGAGTCGCCTTGTCCAGTCCAAGAGTTTTCTTGCTTTGTACTTTTTTAGGGGCAAGAAAAACCACACCCCAATACCGACGCTTCCTTTTGTTGGGAAAGCAGTTTGCGAGCAGTTGCTCTACGTGTAATGCGGTCGAGTTGTGAGTACTCGACGAGGCATTGACGAGACACCCTGATTCACCTGTTTTGAAAGTTTGACGCGACTGAGGCTCGACTTTGAACGAGATGAATTTGCCTTTGTTAAGTTCGTGGGTTGGCCGATTTCCACTGTCAAGTTTTTCGTGCAGAAAGAAGGGCTTATCGTCAGAACGGGTTGCGACAGGTCAGGGCTTCGTTGTCAGGTAGAGAGCATAAGTGAGCAGGCGCGCCGGCAATGGTTTGGTTCAACCTTGTCCGCTGAGTCGAGTTTAGGTAACTAACGTTAATGTTTTCCATCATAAAACTTTCAAGTGCTGATCTGGGCGGATCAGAAGTGCGTCGTAATTTCGTTACAGACCCATTTGCTGAGGGAAGTAATTACGTTGAATCATACGATCGCACAACCTTGTGGTATGACGCATTTTGGCGCGCTGGTCGGGTCTACCTTGTGTGCCCGAAACTTTTCAATCTCCTACCTTTGATCCGCCGTGCTTGCATAAAACTTGATGGGTGCGTGACCCCAATTTCCAAACTAAGGCAGTATCGACGTTACGATACGATTGAGGTGTGCAGCGTCTCGCAACCGAGGGAAATATCAGTGGAGGGTGAGGGGTTTGAAGTTGGCAGTGCGGTTAGTGACGAGCAAACCCATTTATTCAAGGGTTTGAATGCTCATACGACCCTTACGCTAAACAATGACATTAGGTGGATTCGTGATTTCGGCAGCTACATGGTGAAAGCTCAGGGCCTGGAGGCGATGCTTTTGTTCGACAACGGGTCAACGAATCATTGTCTGGAAGAGGTCGGTACTGCTCTGATGACAACTGGCCTTAAGCGAGTTGTTCTGGTTTCAGCCCCGTTCAAATATGGCCTCAGAACTCAGCAAAACTCGAACAGGGCTAAATTCCTGCAGACGGCGATGCTGAATCTCGCGAGATTGCGTTTTTTTGCGTCAGCGCGAGCGGTAATCAATGCAGATATCGACGAGCTAATCTGGTCTCGAGGAGCTAACGTTTTCGATTTAACGCGACAAAGTTATTTGGGTTTCTCTATCTTCTCTGGAGAATGGAGATTCCCGGGGTCACAGCAAACCAGAAATAGAAGTCATTCTGCTCATGATCATAAATCGAAAGAGACGGAAATTTGCCCTTGCAAGTATTGCATCGTGCCACAGGGGAGGTTGAAACACTTGAGCTGGGATGTCCATCGCCTATCGGGTTTACCATTCAAGAACATGTTGAAAAACTCGAACATCGGTTTTTACCACTGCCATAATACTTCCACACAGTGGAAAGGATCTCCTACGCGGCGTGGTGTACCTGAGGGTGTTCGGAATTGGTGTGATGGGAAGTTGGAATTTGATTCGGCTACCCGCGCCGTGCTTGACGTTGGGCTGCCAGAAGCGTTTGACCGAGAAGTGGGTGTGGGGTGTGAAGACGCGATCCTGCCTAGGCGAGTCGCTGGTTCAGAGAATTGAACGTCGAGTCGACAATTCATCGTCGGCGGTGGGTGTGGCTTCGGACGGTGACTTCGGACTCAGGGGCTTGGCGTTAAATTGCGTGAGAGGCTTGGTACTGGTAGGGTGCCTAGGTTCTCAAGGTTGCAGTGCAGTCCAGTTGGCAGAGCTTAGTGTGCCGGATACACGTGAACTGGTTTACCTTTCCAGGAGCTCGCGATGCGGTGGTGGTTGTAGTCAGGGGGTCCGCGGGCAATCACCCCGCCAACTTCCTCGAAGCTCAGGGTGATTTCACGGTCAAACAACCACTTGCGCACCTTGCAATTTTCGGTTGCATTGCTTTGTGTCTAACTGAGCAAGCCCTTCAACGGCCCTGTACTATCGGCAAACGTTTTTAGGTCGGCACCCATTAATCGAGCTTGAGAAAGCCAAAGATTTGCCAACGGTGTGTTCTCAGGGCACCGTAGGATTCTTCCGGTCTTGATTTTTCCGTTAGCTGAACCTGCCACGATAATGGGAAGCTCGTTCATGGTGTGATGCTCTCCGTCTCCCAATCCCGACCCCAGCGTAATCATGGAGTGATCAAGAAGTGTGCCGTCTCCTTCGTTGATTGAATCGAGCTGTTCCAGAACTTCAGCAAATAGCTCAACATAAAAGTGGTCGACCTGTACAAGCATCTTTTTCACGCGGTCCTGGCTTTGGGCATGCGTGAGTCCATGATGTGATTTGGTAAAATTCAACTCATGGTAGTGTTGCGGCGTGCCCCATCTTTCGGGTGCGAGCATGAAGGTAGCAACATGCGTGAGATCGCCTTGAAATGCAAGCACCAGCATTCTTCCCATCAGTCTTATGTACTCCCCACGTGTCATGGGGGCATCCCCCGGCTCAGGGACATCTGCCTTGTCATGCGTCTTGTAGTAGATGTTGAGCTTTTCTATTTGTCGTTCGATCTCTCTCACCGAAGTAATGTATTCATCCAATTTTCCGCGATCATGATGATTGAGGTCTTTTTGAAAGTTTGAGGCATCTTGCAGAACCAGATCTGTAATACCTTTATCTGCTTTTCCCGTCCGAAACAGGATCTGATAAACTTCGCGCGGATCCTTGATGGACGTCGCCACATGTTCTGGCCCATACCAGGAAATGTTGTCCAAGTAGATCGATTCTTTGAGATCTTTGAAAGTGTTACAGTTCAATTCCAAGGACCGGATTGGCGTGCGATGGCTTACTTGATCGGCAATCAAATGATCCAGCGTTCTGTCCATGGGATAAACTGATTTGAGCGGAGCATGAGGGTCCGCTGAGGACAGATAGCACGAACTGCATTGATTGTGAACATCGACGCCTCTGACATTGACCCTCGACAATCCCGTGATCAGGGTGACCTTGTCGCCTACTTTTTTCAATGGACTCAATGTCGGCATTGACAGAAAGTCCTCACTTTCGTCCGTTGGGAAAAAGTGATCCCTTACAAAACCCATCGGGGAATAAAAAGACGCAAAACGCAATGAAGGTTGCTTCTGATGGTCGGGCCTCCGGTCGGCGGCTACCGACTCCAGCCATGGAAGAGCCATCACGCTACCACCTGCGCCATGCAAGAATCTTCTCCTGGCGAAATGATCATTCTTAAGATATCTCATTCTTCATTTCCGCCTTTGAATATTGGGTGAATGACAATGTTTTTCATGACAGCTCTCATTTTGTATTTTTCGTTTTTGCTTTTTTGTGCTATCTCATCGACCGCAACTCGATCTGCCAAAGTCAGTTTGCGCCCCAATCCATAAGAAAGCAAATGCTTGATGAAGGCTTTTGCAAACACGTCTTTTTCTGCTAGCACAGCATCTTTGAAACCAACGACATCGTTGAATGAATGCTTGCCAAACAGGGTCCCACTTGCATCTACCTTCAGGCCGGTTCGATAGTCATCCCGCCAACGTCCCAACAGGTCGTAATTTTCTAGAGCAAATCCCAGCGGATCAATTTTTTTGTGGCAAGGTGCACATTGCGCGTCACTGCTGTGCTGGCTCAGCTTTTCTCGAACTGTCAATCCTTGCTCTCGTAGCGTATCGTCGTCTGCGTCTAAGTCAGGCACGTTGTCCGGTGGGGGCTCAGGAGGATCGTTGAAGATGACTGAAGAAACCCAGGAACCCCGAGTAATCGGCAATGACCGCTTTGGGCCCGAGGTCATCACCATCACAGCTCCTGTGGTAATGACTCCCCCATATCTTCGGTCTGTTAAGGGGGTGCGTGTGAAATCAATGTGTCTCAGATTGACGTTAATGGGGTAGGTGGCGGCTCTGCCTTGATACCATTCGGATAAGAGGTGACTACGATAGGTAAAGTTGGAATCCACCAGCTCAAGAATCGGGCGATTTTCAACAAAAACGGTTTCGAAATTCAGCAGTGGTTCCAGCATCATATGCATACCTCGCTTGTAAGATATTTTGTCGTCGCCACCGAAGTAGTAATCCCGATACGCGGTGAAATCCGGGGATGCCGAAACCAGATTATTAATCTTTAACCACTGGGGACCAAAGCTGTCGCAGAAGTTTTTGACCCGACGATGGTTGAGCATACGATCAACTTGTGCTTTCAGAACTTCCGTATCTTGCAGTTTACCCTCACCCGCTAGAGACAATAATTCATCATCGGGGATCGAGCTCCAGAGGAAGAAAGACAAACGCGTGGCAAGATCGAAAGAGGCGTGGGTCGGCAGTTTCTTATTGGTGTCGTTGTGAACAAAAAGAAAACGCGGTGATGCAAGGGCGGCTGACGCAACGTCTTTCATGCTTTGGGAAAAGTCGCCGGTTTCATTGTACTGACGGTCAAAATAATCCGTATAAAGACTCAGTGTCGTCTGGTCAGCGGGCGACTTGAATGCTCTGAGCAGAAGTTTCGAGATGCGTTCATGCGCGATTTGTTTGATGGGCTGGTCAAGCTTCAGGCGGACCTCTTCGTGCTTCTTCCAGGTGCCGATTAATGCCGCGCCCGTGATCTGCTGCTCGCCTTCGGCAAGGCTCTTGACTTGATCTTTGGTCAAACCGCTTCGGTACAAGCGAATGTCGTTCAGTGCCCCGTTAAAGGGTTCATTTCCATAAGATCCGATAATCAACGGCTGTGTGCTTTGAATATTGAGCTTGCCCTCGATGATCTGGCTGCCGACCTGCGTTCCATCAACATAGAGGTTCATTTGCTTGCCATCGAACGTGCCGGCAACGTGATGCCAATTGCCATCAGCAATTGATTGTGGTTTTACTGGTGCACCGAATTCGACGTAACGGCCGCCAATTCCTGCGCCCATCCAAAGCCCCCACGTATCACCAGTTCTGCCGAGTGCCAGTAACTGGCGGCGCCACCCGTCTTCCCGGCGTGCGATGGTTTGCCACCGGTCAGTTCGTTCGGTTGGGCGGATCCACGCACTGATCGTTAGGCCCGTGCTACCAGCGACGGAGGCTAGGGGGGTCGCAATGGAGCCGAAGACACGCGATCGTTGCCGTTTGGATGGATCTTGGAAAAGCTCGTTCCAGCTTCCACAGTTTGTTTCAAAATTCTCTGCATTTACGACCGAACGGGCAAGTTTTAAGAAAGACCCCATGAGTACTGGAGAAAGGCTCAGATGATCGCTGCGATTGTTGAAGCCATTTTCTGCAGGAGCATCTTTGGGAAATGCCATTACCCCCAGTAGCCGGTTCTCAAGCATTTGCTGCAATCCCATAATCCGGTTGCCAACTGTTACCACTTCCGGCATCTTGCCAGTCTCGGGCCGGAAGTAATGATTGTGGTCCCGGATGATGCGGTCGCCGATTGAATAAACCCAACAGTCAAGATCAAACAAGTCCTGAACGGCGTTGCCATATTCAAAACGGTTCATTCGTCGCATCCGAAAGGGAACCAGCTTTGGCTTTTCAGGCAATGACCGGGTCAATGCCTTATTCATTTCTTTGAGAAGGGACTGTCTTTCAGTTTCAGAAGGCTGTTGAGAGTCTTCGGGAGGCATTTCGTTCTTGTCTAATGCATTGATCAACTTGCTGATCAGTTGTGGATTTTGTTCCAGCTCTTTCCATGATGAGTACTCGGTCAGATCCACTTTGCCGTTGGTCTCTTTCCGTCCATGACATTCGTAGCAATACGTTTGAAGAACGAGTCGAACGCGTTGCTGGAAATTGCCTTCGCTCGGCGCAGGCGCAGTAGCCAGTGTGATAGTCGAAACGAGTAGGGTCGCTAGTAAACCATTGCTAAGATGACGGTTCATATTTTAGTTTTCCTGCGTCTCTTCCGTAGCGATGAGTTAAGTTACCAACCAGCAAAGGTCATTATTGCCCTCGAGTGCGTTAACGCCTGAATCTGTTTGAAATTATCGCTGAGGCCGTCTGTTTGGAACAGTCCTCAATTCAATGCATGTTGCGTCCACGGCTTCTTTATTCAACTTGCCTTCCACTCGCTGGATTGACTTTTCAGGTGGGCCAAAGCAAAGAAAGTACTCCCTCAGGTTGCAGATGTCTGTCTTGCATGCGTCAGTTGCCATGGGATTGGCACCTTTTCTCCTCGCGTCAAGCATGAAGATTTTCGTCGTCAGTAATTCATCAACAGAGTTGGGAATCCAGTGAGGAAAGGCGCGTTCAGCAGCTTTAGCATAAGCGTGCAGTTTCTTCTCCCGATTTCCGTAGTCCATCAAGTTCCTTTAAAGAGTTAGATCATACTTCCGGATCGCGAGCAGATGGAAAGTGGAGGATGTTTGAGTGTTCTTCTAAGTCGGGGGCAGGAAGTGCCTGAAAAATCGGTCGCTGCGGAACTGCATGAATTGAACGAGTTGCTTCCTCGGCAGCATTGCCCTTTGATTTTTGCATAAACTTAACAAGAGCATGTTACAGCATTATACAGTCAACCGTTTTCAAAGCGCCTCGTCGTTTCTTGTGAGGCATTTTTGCGGCTCTGACTTGATCTCAGACGCTGTCACGCGCCGTATTGGACAGCCTGCTTTATGAGTGCAAAGTGGACGTTCTATCAGAAAGCTGGCATTGTAGTGTTCTTTTGCAGCGCCGCGTTATTCCCTGACGTGCGGCGTTTGGTTTTGTGGACGTTCTTATGTTTCGAAAGAAA
>NZGD01000012.1 GCA_002690925.1 Rhodopirellula sp. | reverse complement strand
GGATGTCTCATCAACCTCATCTGCCGATAAAGTCAAAGTCAATACCGAAGCATCATCATCTTCAACGAGGATCACTTGTTGTGCGAACTCGTAACCCTCAGCCAGTGCAGTGAATGTTACAGGACGAGCATCATCAGAGACTGAATCATCAATAATTTCCCAAGGCACATCCACAGTGGACTCACCTGCGGGTACGACCACAGTCGGCTGTATCACGGCTTCTGAATAATCTGAGGTGTACAACTGCACCAAGAGATCTTCGGTCTGATCCGGCGCATTCCGTGTCACCGTCAACAGCGGTTGTTCGGCATCGCCCTCAAACTTCACATTATCCAATGCGAAATAGGCCGGTGTGTTCATACCGTATTGACCAATGTCTGAGGACAACAATGAGAAAGTCAATGCATTCGCATCGCCGATCGATGACAAATCAACGCTCGTCCACGCATCCAGGATATAATCTGAATCCTGATCCTCAAATCGGAAATCGGCGAGCAGGACCTCAACAGTCCCAATGGAATCATCGTTTACATCGAGCCCCTCGATGGTAAGAGCGAAAAAATCTGGATCATCTCCCGATGCACCACCAAATTTCTTGGCTCCAAATGAATCACCCTCATACATCGACAAGGCAGCATAGGTTGTATTCGTGATGTCCAACGTGCTGAATCGACGCGTGCTTGCCGATTCACGCGTGATTCGCGGGACAACGAATCCCGGGTAAGCATTACCGACGAGATAAGTGTCGGAATCAACCGCACCTCCACCGCTAAAACTGCTGTACTGATTCAGGTAACCACTGGTGGTCACATCGGTTGTGTTCGAATAGGCCCACCCACCCCAGCTACTGAATGTGGGGTTGTACTCATTATTGAAGATCAAGCCCCCCGCCGCGAACTGACCAGCCCTGTCGGCCCCGTTGTACGAAGACTCCGTTGCCAAACGCCGCCCCAACAATTCAAAACCCTCGGTTGGTTGAGAGTCCTGCTCTGAAAAGCTTGATTCTGAGAATGTAAAACCCAGTTTCGGCGTGTCGTTATCCAAGACAAACAGAGTATTTTTTCCATCTTCATACCCGCTTGCCTTTGCCGTAATCTGCACCGTTACATCCCGATGGTCAACATCGTCTTCGGGTGCTGCGATATCAAACGAAGCAGTCGTCTGCCCAGCCGCCATAACAACCTTCGAAGCAAAGCTCAGCCTTCCGTCGATGGATGCACTCAGTTGAATTGTCAATGGCAAATCAGGGGCAGCATCATTGCGTCTCAGTGTCCCGCTGACGATACCACCTTCTGCAATCTCGGACGCTGACAAGTCAAGCGAAACCCGAAAAGGATCATCATCTCGAATTTGCAAACTCTTTTCGGTCGCAGTGTAACCTTCTGCTGAAACACGAATTGCTAACTCTCGATCCCCGTCTGCTTCGGAGTTATCGACCACACCAACAGGAAAATCAACATAATTGGCTCCCGCAGGAATCGTAACGCTACTTGGCAAAACCGCCTGTGATGCATCCACCGGTTCGATTGTAAATACAAGGGGCTCAGATAAATCTGCACCTGCTCGGCTCAAGCGAGCCATAGTCGCGTTTGCCCCATCACTCTCCCGAACAGCATCTTCTTGCAAATCAAATGCTACCGCAGGGGTCAGCATTACAATGTCATCTACAGCGAAATAGCTTGGTGTATTCATGCCAAAAGGGCCGACATCAGAGGACGTCAACGAGAAGGACAAACTTCTGGCAGTCGAAATTGGCCCTAGGTCAACCGTCACCCAATCATCAAGGATGTAGTCACGAGAATTATCAGCGAATTGATAATCTGCGAGTAAAACATCAACCGCTCCGATAGCCTGCCCAGAAGCATCCAGCCCTTCAATGCTGAGCCGGAAAAAGTCAGCGTCATTTCCCGAATCACCACCAAACTTTTTCGCAAACGAATCACCCAGCAGCATCGATAACGCCGCATAAGTCGTGTTGGTGACAGAAAGTGAGCCAAACGACCTCAGATCGTCAGCAGGACGTGTAATCAGTGGAGCGTCATAAAAATCTCCCTGAGACGCAAAACCGATCCCGACAGTGGCTGAATCATCAGCCCCATGACCCGGATAGGCGCTGAATTGATTCAGGTAACCGGCTGTAGTCGTATCTGTCATGTTCGAGTAGGCCCACTGATTCCACGAATCAAAGTCCCTCGAGTAGGCATTGTTGAACGTTAATAATTCTGACTGAAATTTTCCCAGCACAACAACGTCATCGTAAGGTCCAGTGACGATCGTGCCATCAGGGTCCGGACCATTGAAAAATGACTGCGGTTCTAACCCAGACCCCACATCCTCAAAGCCGACAACGTCTTGCGAGTACTCAAACTCGCTTAGAACCCCAACCCCATCGAGGTCAAACCCAGCACTACCCACGGTTGGACTTGGATCGTAAATCACGTCACCGCTAGTGTCCAAAGCTGATCCATCACCCACAATATCGATCACACGAACGTGAGTGATAGCAGCCGTGTTTAGCAGGGGACTAACTCCACTGAGATCTTCTAAATCGAACGGTGTACCCTGCCCGCGACGATATTTGCCAGCGAGATTGTGGACATTTGTGGGATCTACCTCACCAAATGCTCCCACTGGTGAAGACGTCAGCGAATCGTTTTGAAAGCGAAAGAAATTTGATCCATCAGATGAGACTTCGACATACGCAAGCTCAAGGAAAGTATCACTGAAACTATTTTCGAAGATGGCAAAATCACTTCCAAATCCATTTCGGATCGGCGCAGAGAAGCTCAACGTTATCCGCCCATTTCGGCCAAGGGTGACTGCGTCAGACGTCGTTCCCTCGGCCTTGCCAATAGCATTCTCAGGAATTTGAAACGCGGGGTCCACATCAGATCCAGGCTGATAATTTTCATACCCTGTCGCCCAACTGATGATAGCCGAATCATCGTGAGCAATTGCGGTCGACCCAACTTGGCCGGCGGCCGGCGCGTAGGGACCCGCTAAAAGCCTGCGATCCTCTAATTGCTCCGTCAACAGTTTCCGTTTTTTGTTCATACTTTCCACGCTAAGGCCCCGACATTTTTTCAAAATCAGCTCAATACCATTCATCTCATCTGTCCAAATCAACGGTCTTCTCGTTTCCATTCCTCGTGCAAATGGACGCAAGCAATACAAGTTCCATACTCTCATTCATGAAAACAACTGACCCATCTGCAAACAGGCCGTTCGCCCCCTGCGGATGCATGCTTCGAATGTCATTCTCAAAGCTCGGTGCGCGATTGATCGGAAACGCCTGATCAAACAGATTCCAAGCATTGATCCACTGGCCATCACGAAAATTGGCATCCTCAGAGATCATCAAGGTTCTCGTCAATCCATCTGTGACATCTCGAAAGCGAATCGCCTGATCATGGATCAACACACCTCTCGGCGGATAGTTCGTTGTGAGAATCCGTTCCCCGTAAATACCGCCATAGTCCGTGGCTCCCTTGCCACGATTAAGTATCTGCGGTCGGGCAGTACTGGGGCAGAGATAGGCCTCAATCGGTGTTGCGGCCACCTCGCGGTTCACAGGATGATCAAATGCGTAATTGAAATCGATTTTTGAATATACAGCGGACTGTTCAAGAAACGGTAACACCATCGCTGACCATGCAATCTGTTTACCGCGTGGTGTCTCTGGACGCACTTCGATTCCCCCGGGGGGCAATTTTCGAAATGCAGCGTGGTAGTTGTGCATCGCGATTCCAATTTGATGCAAATTATTTTGACACTGCATCCTGCGCGCAGTCTCCCGAACCGCCTGCACGGCGGGTAGCAAAAGACCAACCAACAAGCCAATGATCGCGATAACTACCAGTAACTCAACAAGCGTGAATCCTCGTCGCGACTCCCCAGTGGGTTGCTGCAAACAGTTCATCGTCAACCCCGTTGCGCAAACAAAATCCCCATCGAACCATGAAGCATGTGAAAGGGAATGCTGACAAATCGAAAACAAGCCTACGCAGCAACCACCGCACATTGCCCTCATGACAACTCAGCTCTCGGCACGGACCTCACCCAAGAAAGTCACATCGCGCCCGGTAAGTGGTAGGTCTTCTGACTCCCGATGTGTCCATTGCATGCCTTCTCGTGAATCACTCTCGGCCGCATCACGCGTCAAAAGCTTCTCAACAATGGCGGAAAGAAAATGCAATATCTGACGGAGAAATTCCCCATCACATCGATTACAGCGGCCGGGCCGTCCCGGATTTTCACCGGAGTTCCCTGTATATGTACTCGCGCCTGCGAAGCACATCACCACAAACCGTTTGGCTGGAAAGCGTAGCTACCGCACCTTGCCCTGTCAAACAGAAGTGATGGCTTCATGAACAATGTTTTCGAGATCAACATTGCTGCCAGTGGGCTCGAACGCCACAATTTGCAAGCGGTTGGGAAAAAAACACAAATAAAAAATTTTCTTCGCACCGCGAAAGAATAACTCGCTCTACCATCTTCGAAATTCCCCCATTAAAAACTCACATTTCTATGCAAACTCGTTGTCAGATTGTACTACCGGCACGCCTTGCATCATCCCGGCTGCCTGAGAAACTCCTACGCAAATCGGGTGGCAAGACAATCCTCCATCACACCTACGAGGCCGCGTCACGTTCGTCCTTCGGCACAGAAATCGTTGTCGCCGTGGATGATCCAAAACTCGCACAAGAAGTCGATTCGTTTGGTGGCCGCTGGATAATGACGAGCGCAAGTTGTGCGAGTGGTACTGATCGGCTCGCCGAAGTTGCGGAGGCCCTTCCCAACACAGATGTCTTTATCAACGTTCAGGCTGACGAACCAGAAATCGATCCCGCATCCATTGATCTTGTCGCACGCACTTTAATCCACAACTTGGATGCAGACATCGCAACTGCCGGAACTCCCATTCGTGATAGGCAGCACCTTGACGATCCTGCCTGTGTCAAAATTCTCATGTCAGAAAGAGAAGGGCAGGGCAGGGCAGTGTACTTCAGTCGTGCTCCGATTCCATTTGTGCGGGAAGGTGTTCAAGAAACACACTTCAACGCGGAGCCACCCAACTTCTGGCACCATATCGGCCTCTACGCATACCGACGAGAGTTCCTTCGATGGTTTGCGTCGCAGCCACCAAGTTACCTAGAAAAACTGGAAAGACTAGAACAGCTCCGAGCGATCGAAGCGGGCAAACGAATTCTTGTAGCACGCGTTAGCTCAGCCACCCCTGGCATCGACACTCTGGATGACTTCCAACGATTTGAACGAAAATTTGCAAAGTAAAACACAACCACCAAACAATCAATCTTCCCAAAAACCTGAACCAAAAGATCGATTAGTCGAACAGCGTGAGAAGTGAATGGAGATGTACAACGGACGGCAGGTTCACGATTTCGCAAAAACCGCAATTGGATCATAAGCTGCCCCTAAGATAGACGGAGCATCACACTTCATCCATTGTTGCAGGATCGCTGAATAGACCTGACGAAAATCAACGCTATGCTTCAAGTCACCGTTTAGCAAATCATCCAAACGTGGATGCTCACCCACGACACCCGCATTAACCCCATTACCAGCGAGCAAAACTGGTCCCGCAGCACCATGATCGGTACCATCACTCGCATTTTCAGTAACCCTACGTCCGAACTCACTGAAGCACATTACCAGCAGACGATCACCGTCACCCTGAGCGTTGACATCGCGAACCAGCGTTCCCACTGCATCACTGACCGTGCGGAGCAACACGGAATGTGCTCCTGGCTGATTTGCATGCGTATCGAAGCCATCGATTCGAACGTAATAAATACGGGTCTCCAAACCTGAAGCGATCAATTTCGCAATGGTCTCGAGCTCTCGTCCCAAAGCAGTCCTCGGGTACGCTTCCGACGACCGGTATTGCATCCCCGCGGACTCCATTCGCTCACTTGCGTTCATTGCATTGCGTGAACTGGCCTGAACGAACCCAAGCAGATCAGATGCCCCCGCTCGACGTTGGCTGGACAGCGATCGGATTGCATCACGTAGGTCTGGTGATTTCGCTACCCGCAGTCGGAACTGCTCAAGTGATTGTATCGAGGGCACTCTTACATCGCGGGACATCAATGCAAAAGGCTGCTGCTGCCTGCCAAGATGTAGTGCCGGGGGATCTGAAAAACGATCCACCGTGGCTGCCTCCAAGTATCGGCCAAGCCAACCGTTTTGCCGCAGCTCGCTTTTTCTTTGGCATGTGTGCCAGATATCCATGGACTCAAAATGCGAGCGATTTGGATTTTCATACCCTACCCCCTGAACGATTGACAGCTTGCCATCTTCGAGCAAATCAGCCATTCCTCGCATTGAGGGATGCAATCCCAAGTCGTCGTTGACAGCCAACACATCAGTGCTGCTAATTGCCAGATTCGGCCTTGCGTTTCTGTAGAGTTCGTCACGAAGTGGCACAACGGTATTGAGCCCATCATTTCCGCCAGCCATCTCAACGACCACCAAAATCCTCTGTTCCATCGATAGCGTTGCAGCCTCACACAAAACTTCAGGAACGGTTGCCCCGAAGGTTAAAAGAGAGGCACTATACCCAGTGTTACCAAGCAACCTTCGACGCGTAATTGTCTTTTCAACTAATCGAGCCTTCGAATCAAAATCCATCTTCAGGCCACCTGAAATTCGGGGAGGGTACAAAAAGCGTGCACGGCAAGATTCACCCGACGGGCATCCTCGCTTGCAGCTGCCAGTGCTTTCACGCGATCGATCGCCGGCTTCGGAATGCGCACTGCAAACAGCGAAACCTCCAACATTTCCGCAATTTCTTCAATAGATTCCACACCGTTTGTCTCGAAGTAACTGGCTAACGGCTGCTTTCCGAAACGCGTCTTGCTTCCATTCAACATCCGATGAATCAAATTCGCTCGTCCTAATAAAGTGGAAGAATTGATCCAGGCCCGTCCTCCATCCCAACCTTTTACGCTTGGAGGTTGATAGAGACCCTGCCCCAACTGATACATCGCATCGGCCAACTGATAAAAATCAGTTGTGCCTTCAAATGCACGTAAAAAACCAACCCCGATTTCCACGGGTGAGCGCACCTTCCGCGCACGTGCCAAGGGAGAAAAGAACAAGTTGCTACCGAGGATCCGTTTCAAAGTCGGGCCAATATTCATCTGATCACCGCTCAACTGCTTAACTAAGGGCTCCAACAACTCTTCTGTTGGTTCTGGTTCATCCATCACAAAAAACTGAAATAGTTTTCTGACAAGAAAACGAGGAACAGCGGGATGCTCCGTCACAACCCGAATCGCCTCTTCACCAGACTCAAGTCCCGCAACACCAAGCACCGTTTTCTTTCCGGAATCATGTTGGTAGCGGTTAAAACGATATCTCTCCTGTTTTATCTCCCAACCGGTAAAACACCGTGCTAGCTCTTGGACATCCTGCTCTGTGTAGACACCTTCGCCGAGGCAAAACAACTCCATTATTTCTCGAGCATAGTTTTCATTCGGATGAGATTTTCGATTCGTTGCCGAATCAAGGTAAAGCAGCATTGCAGGGTCGCGGGAGATCTCAAGTGTCAGTGCTTGAAAATCACCCAACGCATATTTTCTGAGCAAGTCATTTTGAGCCTGCATCAAACGAACATCACCTACCTTTTCATCGCTTGTCGCGAAGTGTCCGTGCCAAAAGAGTGTCATCTTCTCTTTCAATGGCGCAGGCGTGTGAAGCATGCGATAAGCCCACTGCGCTGCCAGTTGACGAACATTACCGGTCGCAAGCGCCGCACGAAGCAGCGACTGCATCTCTTGTCGAAATACCTCAGGCTCCTCGGCACCGACCAAGGCTTCGACAACCTTCGCGGGTTCACTTTCAACGGACTCTAACAATTGATCCCGAGGTGCACCAAAACCACCGCGACGAAAAAGATGGGCCACCGCACCCAAATCCCATGGAGCGGTTATTGAAGGCTCATACGCCTCCCATGCCCAATCTGGATTCACATCCATCTTATTCATGGCTGTAGACGTACTTCCCACGTAGCTTTCAGTTCATTCTCATCTTGCCCCAAGGCAACGGATGTTTCCTTGAAATAACCGATCACTTGGAGCAACAAATCGATAAGCATCGTCGCTTCCTCGCGGCTGTTGCCATCCTCCAGCATGCGTTGAGCGATTAATTGATCACGATTGTCCCACAGTACTTTTTGCAATCCGACTGCATGCAGAGTTGCGTCAGTGTTCTTATTGCCAAGCCTTTTCCCAAAACCCGCCTCATCCACCAATTGCCGAGCCAGTTCAGCAGAGCTTGCAATCACAAACTGCTTGCCACGGAAGGCTATGGACGGTGAAAAATTAAAGATCAGCTCAGCGTCGTCAGCATTAAGGTCATCTTCTTCCGCAACATAAGTTGAAGTTACGATTTCTGACACGATGCCAATTCTCTCACCACCTAGTTCGAGTTGCTTCTGACCATTCATCGCCCCCGTAATATTCAGAAACCCGACGAGACTCTGAAATGTGCGTCGCAATTCACGCTTCATCGCATCAGGCTCTTTAAGTTCCAACACTGCGGCAAACGCGGGTAACTTAATGGCTGGTCGGGGCTTGGACTCAGCAAATTCCTGACGTACAGCAATGAAAGCCAACTCGGGTTGGAAAGCTGCCAAAATGTCTTCACCAAAATCTCGCCCAGCGAACAAAGTCGTCAAAGTAGCATCTGCCTGAGCAATTCCATCATTTACGTTGGCACCAAACAAGTCACCTGACCGCAACCACACGTCAGAAAGATCACGATGGGTACTCAATGTAAAAAGAGTCTCCGGCAACTGCGGCAAACTGAGTCCCCGCCCACCACCATTTGCACCAAAATAATATGCTCTCTGTTCAGGAATGGAGTCGGAGTCAAATGGAGTGGTAAGTGCCAACGCGATCCTGTTTTCATCCAAATCCACTTGTGCCGCAGCCCACGTGGAATCTGAAAGAGTGCTCTGAATCCCTCCCAAGACCAATTCAGCTAGCGGGTTGTTGATTTTGGACTGCAGCGCACGCGAAACGGCAGGTGCCTCGCCAAGCGTCTTCAAATCCACAAAAGCGTGCATTTGACTCTTTGATCCCACCCCGCGTCTGAAGGCCTGAAATCGTGGGTTATCAAGCAGAGAAGACGCCGCCTGTGTCCGCCGCTCAGAGCCTGCTAACGCTGCTGCGTCAGCGGAAGGAGATTCCGAGAGCTCAATCATACGATCCAAAACCCACTTACCCGTTTCTGCTTGATTCGTAATGAGAAGGCGATCCTCGTAAACAGCAACACGAAAGGCGTTGACTTGAAAAGCTGTCACACCTCGATATTCACCCGAGGAGATTTGTCCTCCATTACCGGTCAAGCGCAAGAACTCCAGCATTCTGTCGCGAATCAACTCAATCGATTCATGATCTTTTCCGTGCAAAATCACAGCGAAGCCATCCGTCTTGGCATCGAACCCGACGGCAAGACCGCGTCCCAGCAATGACGTCAAAGCCTCGCGCCATGGCATCTTCAACTGTCCTTCGAGCATCAAACGTCCCAGCGAAATTTGCTGATAGTCAGGAGACGCGATCGCCGCTTTGTAAGCGTCCAATGCCTCAATACGTTTTCGCAGAGGATGATCCAAAACTAAGTCGATCACGGCCTCAGCATCATGCACTTCGACAAAGAACACACTCGTTGGCGGAAAAAAAGATGCGTCCGAATCGAAAGCAGTACCAATAGAGCCCACATCAGGAGAATCAGCTGAATAGGCAGGTTCAAGCGATCCAAAGCTCAAGGCCAGAATATGACAGTAGAAGATCAGTGATTGGTGGCGAAATGAACCGAGATAAGTCATGAACGTGATACCCAGAAGAAAACGCCTTCTCGTTTTATAGTGCTGACGGGACTGCACACGGAAGAGCCTGCATCTATACAAAAATTCGAGAGACTGGTCGAAGGATTTGGGTTTGAGCCTGCGTGTGGCGATTTCCTAAACACTCATCTGGCCACGCCCAGCAAATCTCTCCCAAACGAAACGGAGGTACCGCAAGGAAAACCAGCATCCACTCACTGGTGCTCCTCATCAAGCGATCTTTGTCCTGCGTTGTTCTCTTATTTCTTACTCCATCATGCCTGTTCGTACGTTACTGCTACTGGCTTTCTCTTCGCGCCCTGATTCCAAAGGATAAACTATGGTAATGGATATCACCTGCCACATATTGGCCAAAAGTTAGGTTACTGGGGAGAAAAAGCAGCACGACTGAGGTGTTCGAACTTAATTCCAGAAGCCTTCTGAGCCCTAAAACCGAGAATGCATGGATATTTTGGGGGGTCACTCTTTAGTTTCCGAAAGAGTGTCTTGCAGACGCTTCCGAAATCATGGAATCGTGGTATGATCCCACTCCATGACGAAACATATTTTTGTAACCGGCGGCGTGGTCAGTTCCCTTGGCAAAGGCTTGACGAGCGCATCGATCGGGATGTTGTTGGAACAGCGTGGCCTCCGAGTGCGGATGCAGAAACTGGATCCGTATATCAATGTCGATCCGGGGACCATGAGTCCTTACCAGCACGGCGAAGTTTACGTGCTCGATGACGGTAGTGAAACGGATCTCGACCTCGGGCACTACGAGCGTTTCACCTCCGGTGCGCTCACCCGGGACTGCAACTATACGACAGGGCAGATTTATCTGTCCGTCATCGAGAAAGAGCGTAAGGGTCAGTTCCTCGGCAAGACGGTCCAAGTGATTCCGCATATCACCAATGAAATCAAATCGGTGATTAAGCGGATGGGCGGGGATGACGTGGATGTCGTGATCACTGAAATAGGTGGCACGGTAGGTGACATAGAAAGTCTGCCATTCCTCGAGGCAATCCGCCAATTTTCACTCGATGTCGGTCGTGAAAATTGCTTATATATGCACTTGACGCTGGTTCCTTATTTGAAGGCAGCGGATGAACTGAAAACCAAGCCGACACAACACTCTGTCGGACAATTACGTGAGATCGGTATTCAGCCTGATGTTTTAGTATGCCGCTGTGAGCACTCTATCAGTCGGGAAGATCGCGAGAAGATTGCGCTTTTCTGTAATGTGCCAAGCGAGGCCGTAATCGAGGAAAAAGACAAGGACTTTTCGATTTACGAAGTGCCTTTGTCGCTGGTTGAAAATAAGCTCGACGAACTAATCGTTAAAAAACTGGGCTTGGTGACCGCACAAGATCTCGACATCACACCATGGACAGACCTGCTGCATGGCTTACGTAATCCAAGGCATGAAATTTCAATCGCCGTCGTTGGTAAGTACGCGGAACATAAAGATGCCTACAAATCGATTTATGAAGCCATTGATCATGCAGGCATGCATCACCAAACCCAGATTCGAATCGGCCGGATTCAAAGCGCCGACATTGAACGTGAAGGAGCGGAACGATTACTTAGTGGCTATCACGGAGTGCTTGTGCCCGGTGGTTTCGGTGAGCGTGGTATTGAAGGAAAGGTCCAAGCCATTCGCTTTGCCCGTGAACGAGGGATTCCCTTCTTTGGTATCTGTCTCGGTATGCAGTGCGCAGTAATTGAATATGGACGACAAGTAGTCGGGCTCGAGGGTGCACACTCAAGCGAATTCGACAAAGACACGGAACACCCAGTGATCTGCTTGCTTGATGAACAGCAGAATGTGACGCAAATGGGTGGCACAATGAGACTGGGGACCCAACCCACGGTACTGGATGCCAACAGCATCTCTGGCCAGGCGTACGATGCCGAGAACATTGATGAGCGACATCGCCACCGGTACGAATTCAACAATCAGTATCGCCAGCAATTTGAGGCGAATGGCTTGCGATTCACAGGCACAAGTCCCAACGGCGGCTTGGTCGAAATCGTCGAGGTCCCAGACCATCCCTGGTTTGTAGCTGTTCAATTCCACCCCGAATTCAAGAGCAAACCGCTCAAGTCTCACCCGCTGTTTTCAGGTTTCGTTGGCGCTGCTGTAGAACGACGTTCTGAACGTCAAACCAGCGACCAGACCACGCCTGCGCCACAACCACGCTGAAACACAAACTTCAAGCGAACCTAGTGGCATCGAAATCCCTAGGACCAAGCACAAGCTGCCAAGAACAACTAGTGCGGTCTGGAAACGCTGAGCATCGTGGTCATAGGATATCGCCAAGCCAACGGCTCTCATTAATACACCACTTGCCAAAACCAGAGACTCACAACGATGCTACTTAGCATCGTTAAGTCCCCAAATGCACGAAACAGCCTTACTAAATATTTTCGCCACCTTCAAATCGGAGAGATAAGATGAGCGACCGCGATAAAATCGACGACGAAGCAAGTAACAGCGAAAATGATGGGACTGATCAAGTGGGCATGGAAAACAGCACGAATGCCGATGCAGAAGGCGAATCACAGACGACCAAAAGTAGCGACCAAGAACCTTCCGATGTAAGCGACTCAACCAATGAGTCTTCGGAAAACAGCATGCCCGCCCCCCCGCCGGCATCCTTTTCGGTCTTGGTCACCATGCTCTTCACTCAAGCGATGGGGATGCTTGGCCAAATGCCTGACCCCAACACAGGCGAAGCCAAAGTAAACAAGCCGTTTGCTAAGCATTACATCGATACCTTGGAAATGCTGGAGTCAAAAACCAAGGGCAACCTCGATGAGCAAGAAGCAGCCATGCTGAATGAAGCTTTGCACGCTCTGAGGATGATGTACGTTGACACACGAGACACATGATCGTCGAGATCATCACTTTTGGGGTCAACGCCACCAGTGCTGAACGAGCGCATAATCCCCCAAATCAACGGCAGACTGATAGCAACAAGCTTTCCCTTTCACAAGAAAAACAAGTTTGATTGTCCAGACATCTGCTCAATCTCGACTGATACGTTTTGGCAGATCAGCATTCACTTGCAGCGTCAGGGCATGAAAAACAGGAACCTACTTACTGCCTCTGTTACCACAAACGCCGCTAGCTTCTAAGTTGCCGCCCTTTGATACTCAGCAACAGAGTCGATGATGGCGTCCAGATCATGGTGGGGCTGATACGCAATCGCATCACGAATCCGATCCAAAACTGGCACGCGTCTGCGGATATCTTCGAACGATTCGTCGTACGCTTCTGCGTAACTAGTGAACTCTACTTTCGCAGCTGGATTGACTCGTGCGATCACGCGTTCAGCCAACTCGAGAATTGACACGGGAACATCACTGCCAATGTTGTAAACACGTCCGGCAGCCGTTGGAGTGTCAACAAGTTTCACAACTGCAGAAATCACGTCATCCACATGTGCGAAACAGCGAACCTGTGCTCCATCATCGTGCACAATTAGCGAATCACCACGGATTGCGGCTTCGACAAACCGCGGCAATACCATGCCATAAGCACCTGTTTGACGTGGTCCTACGACATTAAAAAAGCGTCCTACAACGACGGGTAATCCGTAGTCTTTATTGTGTGCAAGGGCAAGAAACTCGTCGATTGCCTTGGAGACACCATAACTCCATCGAGGTCGCGTCGTGGCACCGAACACAAGATCGTCTTCCTCCATCCACGTCCCCTTAGGATTCTTGCCGTAAACTTCACTCGTACTGGCAATGAAAGTTGGTACGTAGTCTCCTTTGGCTGCCCGTTTTCCAAGACGATCCAGAACCAATTGCGTTGGATAAATATTACGCTCGATGGTCTGGATAGGCTGTTTCGCTATGAGTGCGACGCCGACCGCAGCGGCGAGATGGTAAACGCGGTCCGCCCGCCCCACGACGTCACTGACGAGAGCTTCGTCTTCAACAGTGCCCTGTATATATTCCAGTCTCTCGTGCCCCATGACTGCAGCCAAGTTGTCTGCTTGCCCGGTGGACAAATCATCGACCACAATCACTCGATGCCCCTGCTCAAGCAGTTTCTCGGTCAGGTGAGAACCAATGAAGCCAGCACCTCCAGTAATCAAGCAGTTTGCGGAAGAATTCACGATTCGGGTACTCGGGGAGTAAACGGATGCTCAGAGAGCAGAAAATACCGCACTGACTTTAAAAAATCGCTGACCGGTCACGCGGCACTCGCAACAAACGATCTGATCCAAACAGACACTTACGTGAGTCATGCGAGCCCGTCGGGTAAGATTTGTAGCCGACAGAACTACAAAGATAAAGCTTGGCTGGTCTTCCGGTTACGTTGTAAATCGGCCGGCGGTTCGTCCAGAACGGGGAAAATCTGATTTCGAGCTGGTGGGACTGGGCAAATCACGCCAACTAGTGAGTTTTCCGAACAGGTAACTTATCCGACGAACTATCGACTTTCCCAATGTACCGCTAAAATAGGGACGTGGAGTTCTCTTCTCAGCCCTCGAGCGGGCAATCTGAAATTCGTCACTGTTTGCATGGGAGCAGGTTAGTGAATAAGCAGTTGGCTCCGATCACCTGGCCTTTCATAGCGCAGACAACGCAGAGCGTCTGGTCTCGCTCGGCGATTTTCTGTTTTGTGCTATGCCTTCATCTTTCGCTTGAAATGTCGCACGTTCAGGCTCAAGATGCGAACAGCGAAGCCGCGATGGCGGCTTATGCTGACGCAGCGAATTTCCAAACTGGTGGCGCAATCGACTTGGCAATTGATGGCTGGCAGTCGTTTTTGACCAAGTATCCAAAACATCCCATGGTCGCAGATGCCGCTCACTACCTGGGTGTTTGCTACATGCAGCAAGAGATGCCCGATTACGTAGCTGCAGCGAAAGCATTCGGCAAGGCGTTGCAAAAACCAACATACGAGTTGAGAGAAGAATCACTCGCCAACTTTGGTTGGTGTAATTACATCGCATCGGGAGAGGGTAAGCAGAGAGATCAAGCAAAACTAAAGCTCGCACTCGACGCGTTCCAACGACTCCTGAAGGAGTCACCGAAAACCCGATTCATGGACCGTGCATTGTTCTACAGCGGCGAAGCTGCTTACGGGATGGGTAACAGCCAACAGGCCATCGGCTACTACGATCGCATGCTGACAATGCCAAATGCCAAGGCGTCACAACTAAAGTGCGATGCTTTATATGCTAGAGGAGTCGCATACGAAGAGCTGAAGCAATTTGATCAAGCACTCATTTCATTCAGACAACTACTGAAAGATTGTGATCGCGCAGAACTGATCACCGATGTGCTGCTGCGAATGGGTGACATGCTGATCATGCAGAAAGACTATGTTACCGCCATCGACACGTTCAGCGCCGCCATAAATTCAACGCAGGAACCTGACGACCGTGCGTATGCACTATTCCGGCAAGCCTTCGCACATGTTCAGGCCAAAGCACCCGCAGAAGCAGCGAAGAAATATGACCGTTTACTTGCGGAATACCCCAAGTCAAGTTATGCCAGTGCGGCCATCTTGGCTTCAGCTCAGAGCACATATCGTAGTGGCAACGTTGATGAAGCTGCCAAACGCTTCCGTCGGGTACTGAAGCAAAACAATCGGACTGCTGCCACGGAAGCTGCACACTGGTTGTGCAGAATTGAACTCAAAAAACAGCGTTCGGCAGAGGCGGCTCGCATCGCACGTGAACAAATCCAACGTGGTGCCGCAGGTCCGTTTGCAGTAGATCTGCGACTCGACCTCGCTGAATCGTTATCGATGAATCCGCAGACGCTGGATGAATCGATGACGATGTTTGAACAAATCTATCGAGAGAACGTTGATAGTCCTTTAGCATCCAGAGCTCTCTACAACGCTGCGTTTTCCGCATTGCAAATTCAGAATCCGAGAAAGGCCTTAACCCTTTCACTCGAGTTCATCAAGCGATTTCCCAACGATGTACTCGTGCCAGATATCAAGTTCGTGGCAGCCGAGAGCCAGCTACTGACCAAACAGAATTCAGCGGCTGCTGACACCTACATCCATCTGTTAGAGTCAACCCGCAACGACAACATGCAGCGCCCCATCTGGGTGCTCAGAGCCGGATCGGCTTTGATTACAGCCGAACGGTTTCAGGATGTCACACGCATCCTCAAGTCTGAACTGGAAAACCTCCCAGAGCCAGGACAGAAAGCCGAGGCTCATCTATTGATTGGGCAAGCGTTCCGAAAAACAGGAGACGATAAACAGGCTGCAAATGCCTTTCAGGCAAGCATTGCCGCCGATTCCAACTGGGCTCGGGCAGACGAAACACTGCTGCTATCAGGACAGAGCAGAGCTGCATCTGGCGACACTGGCAACGCCACGAAGGATTGGCAACGAGTTATCAAACGCGGAAAAAATCCAGCGATGGTCGCCCAGGCCAAGTACCAACTTGCACAATTGGCCAATACGAAACAACGGTATCAGGAAGCGATCGAATTGTATGATCAAGTGATCAATGGAGAATCAAGCCAAGAGCTTCTTCCCTATGCTCTGTATGGAAAGGGGAATGCGTTGATGCAAACCCAGAATTTTAGGGCAGCAGTTAAACCTCTGACCGAGATGCTCGAGAAACACCCGAAACATCCGCTTGAGGGTGAAGCCATGCTCGCTCGCGGAATTGCCAGACGCAACATGGGGCAGGATTCAGAAGCAGCAGAGGATTTGGCAACGTTCCTGCGCACCAAACCCAGCGGACTCAGCTTGGGCCACGCGCTTTATGAAGCTGCGCTCATCGATCAAAAAAACAAGCAATCAGACAAAGCTGCTGCAAAACTTGAAACGCTGACGCGCGAGGTTCCTGATTACCCATCCATGGACGCCGTGCTCTATGAACTTGGTTGGTCACTGCAGGAAAGCGGTAATGATCCGGCGGCGATCAATTACTTCAACCAATTGGTCAAGGAATATCCCACCTCGCCACTGGTTGCGGATTCCGCATACTTCCTGGGGCAGAAGGCCTATTCAAAACGTCGTTGGCAGGACGCGGCCGAGCAGTTCAAGCTGGTTTGTGCAACAGCGAAGGATAACGCCCTTGCGGAGAAAGCACACTATCGACTCGGCTGGTCGATGTTCAAAACAGAGAATTACGTAGCGTCAGAGCAGTCATTCAGCAAAATGGCCAATGACTATCCGCAGGGCGAACTTGTTTTTGACGCAAAAACAATGATCGCGGAATGTCGCTTCAAGCGTTCCGAATATCAAACAGCTCTCGCTGGATATGAGGCGGCAAGAGCAGGTATCGAGTCGCGCAACGAAACTGCAAAAAATCTTCTGAATAAATCGGAACGTCAGGTGCGTGAACTTGTTTTTCTTCATGGAGGCCAAAGTGCGGCACAGTTGAAAAAATGGCAAACTGCGATCGAATGGTACAACGCTCTGAGAAAACGTTTTCCTTCCTCTGAGTACCTGCCGCAGATTTTCTACGAAACTGGTTTCGCATATCAACAACTTGAGAAAACGGAAAAAGCACTCGAATTTTATCAAGAGGTCGCTAACAACTATCGGAATTCCACTGCCGCAAGGGCCCGTTTCATGATGGGTGAAATCTATTTTTCAAATCGAGAGTACGACAAAGCGATCCCTGAATTCCAGCGTGTGATGTACGGGTTTGGTTCGGACCAAGCGCCTGAAGACATTAAGAATTGGCAAGCCAAGAGTGGTTTCGAAGCAGGGAGATGCAGCGATCTTCTTCTTCAGGAAGCAAAAACGGACAACGCAAAAGATAAAGCGAAAAATTACGCAACAGGTTTTTACCAATATGTGTTGGAAAAACATCCAAATCACGAATTGGCTGCCAAGTCACGCGACCGCTTGGAGAAATTGAAATAGTGAATCACCAAAACCACGATCGCAAACTGGCGCGCTACTCGCTCGTGCTCGCAATTCTTCTGGTACTTTCGGTGTGGGCCAACACACCTTGGTCACTGGGACAGGATACATCACCGCAAATCAATGCAGATGAAATACAGGCGGTCATGCAGGACCAGCCTGAGGCAACCAAGGCCGTACCCACAGAGGAGGCCCCGGGGATTGACCTCCTGACCTTGGTAACACGAGGTGGAGGCTTCATGATTCCAATTGGCATCATGAGTTTGATGGTAGTGGCATTGGCATTTGAGAAGTTCATGAGCCTTCGCCCAGAGAAGATGCTACCAGCAGACCTTGCGAAAGAACTCCAGGAGTTGGCAACGCCCCTTGATCGGTTCAGTCCCGGCATAGCCTTACAGAGCTGCCGGGAATACCCATCACCCGCTGGCCGCGTTGTGACAGCAATGCTACTGAGAACTGGGCAGCCGCTGTCAGAAATTGAGCGCACAGCCCATGAAACGATGGAGCGAGAAGCTGACCAGCAAGCCTCGGCAATCCGCTGGCTCACGCTAGCTGCAGCCGCGACCCCTCTGATGGGTCTACTTGGAACCGTCTGGGGAATGATTGTAGCTTTCCACGAATCAACCGCTTTAACGGCAGACCGCAGCCGAAGCGAACAGCTTTCCGAAGGCATTTACACCGCATTGGTCACAACCCTGTCGGGCCTGATTGTTGCAATCCCCGCGGCAATGTTAGCCCTCTACCTCGAGAATCGACTAGCCAAACTATTTCACCAAATCGAGGAGTTCGCTTTCCGAATAGCACCAGCGCTAGCTCCTTACGCAGGACTGCAAAGACTTGATGAGGATGGCGTTCTCCATTCATTAGATCGAAAACAAAGCAGCATGACCGATACACCGCCGCCACCACCACCACCAAGGTCGGCAAAAGAAAAACGCAGCGGGATCAAGGCAGGTTAGATATGGCCAAAATCAAACGTTCCAGCATCGCCAGCACCTTGAGTCTGACACCACTTATCGATGTGGTTTTTCTGTTGCTCATTTTCTTTCTGGTCACCAGTGAGTTCGAGGAGGAAGAAAGACGGTTGGACATTGTTCTTCCAACAGCAACGAGCGCGGTGCCGATGACAAGCAAGCCTCGTGAGGTTGTGGTCGACATCGATAATGAGGGAGAGCTTTACCTGGCAGGGAAGGTGACGGATCTAAGTGCGTTGCAGTTGTTTTTGGAAGCTGCTGTTTCAAATAATCCAACCAATCAGACAGTCATTATCCGAGCAGATCGAACCACAGCTTTTCAACCAGTCGTGAGCGTGATGGACGTTTGCAACCGTAGCGGAGTCAGCGACTACAGTGTCACTACCAAAGAAGGTCCCGAAGGTTAATCGAACTTTCCTGATGCCACACACCGAACATTAGATTCTGTGAATTCCACCAAAGCACCACCAATCGAGAATCAAGCTGGCGAGGCTGAACGCACTTGGCCACTGGATGTGTTCATCGCGGCGTTTGCCGGGTTGGTACTGTATTTGGCGGTCACTGAATTACGATTTGATGATCCACGCTGGATGCTCAACGCCTGGACTTACACGATCGCTGTCCCGGTCCTTGCATTATCGATGGCTTTTTTTTCCCATGGATTTGTTTCACGTTATGTGAGGCGAACGATACAACTGGGTGTTCTATTCAGCCTCTTCGTGCACCTGTTGCTGATGATGCTTGCGATCAATGTGATCATTTTCAGTCGCTACTTTCCCGAAGCCTTCTCAGGTGTCAAGCAGAAACGCTCCCCGGTGCGACGCACCGTTCCAGAACACCTGTTCCAAACTCCATCCAAAACAGCAACCACACCCGATTGGTCCAAACCAGTAGACGCTGAGACAGCGTCTCGCGTAACACCGCTTGAAGAGCGGCAATTGCCACCGGTGGAAAAAACGGCACCCCGACTCGAAATCCCGAAGACTCGAGAGCCACAACCAGAGTCGCTGCAAGAATTTCTGTTGAAACGCCGAAAGCCAAACGAATCAAAGCCACAGCCTACAAATTCCCCGGCAAAGCTCGCACGACAGCGATATGCAGATGCACAGCCATCGACGTGGAGTCCCCAGCAGCCGACCGCTCCTGCGATTCCTATTCAACCAACCGCCAAAGCTACCCCCGTGGAACAGCAGATCACGCCGCAACCCCGATCCAGGCCGGTGTCTCGCTCCACAGCGACCTCCACAGCATCCGTGGAACTTGAATTAAACAAGCCGCAAGAAACATCAATCGCTGGTGCCAGAAGTCGCAGCACCTCACTTCCCACGGTGGGGCAAACAACCCCACAGCAACCACGCAAGCGTGCTACATCCACTCGAAACATGGAACCAGCAGGATCCGCGCCCACAACTCAGGTCGTTGCTATTGCGAAACAAAGCCAGACGGCTGATCGAGTAATAGGCCCGGTTGATTTTTCTGTGACTCGACAAAACCGTTCACGTGGTGTCAGTCTGAATGTTTCGCAGTCAGCCTCATCCGAATTTCCAAGTACATCGGAATCTCAAGCCACTACATCAGCAGCTCGCAACAACGCGTCAGCAAATAACGGCATTCCCACAATTGATACGGGCCCTGAACGACGAGCTCCTGGAAAAATACAGCGAGCCACAACTGGGTTCGGGATTGCTGCAACGGGACCCCCAATCGCACCAAAAGCAGGCTTTGGTGATGCATCACTTACGGCAACCATCCCATCAGATTCAATCGGAGACGGCAACTCCGACAACACTCCGGTAGAACGCATCAGTCGACCCACGCGCGGCGCGGTCAACACGAAAATCGTCTCCACTGGAGGTCCCAACCTCGATGTGATGCTTGATGAAGGACCTGCCGGAATCGCAACCATCGCGGAGGGCAGAGCTGGTCTTTTACCATCCGACATTCAACCCGAAATTGCGGTCGTCGATTTCTCACGTGGCCAACGCCCCAGACGAACTCTGGGCGGGCCCGCAACTCCGTTTGGCACCAAGGTTGCATCTGTTGCATCGTTCAATCGAAGGGTAATGCGAACAAAAGGCAGTACTCCTGCCGCGGCTGCTGGAAATATCGGTCCTGAAACAGAAGAAGCAATTGAGATCGGCCTCTCCTATCTGGCCAACACTCAAAACAAAGACGGTAGCTGGTCGTTGCAGGGGCACGGCGAAAATGTTTTGCTTCGAAGTAACACAGCAGCAACCGGACTGTGCCTTTTGGCTTTTCAAGGAGCAGGGTATACCCACCGGCAGCATCAATACGCCAGTACCATTAGCCGCGGCATCGACTACCTGATGAATCGCCAACAAAACAACGGTGATCTGTTCGTTCCTGAAGATGCCATCAGCAATCGAAATGTTGCTTTTTACAGTCACGGGATAGCTGCACTGGCCATGTGTGAAGCTTATGGTATGACTCAAGACCCTGAACTACGCGAACCGGCTCAACGCTGCCTGAACTACATTACCAGCACGCAGCACAACGAACGCGGAGGATGGCGTTACACAGCACAGGTTAGTTCTGACACGAGTGTGACTGGCTGGATGATGATGGCATTGAAGAGTGGCCAGCTATCAGGGCTGGAGGTGCCCGAGGCAACCTATCAAGGAATTCAACGTTGGCTAGGTTTATCACAGGTACCCCAACAGCCGGATCGCTATCGATACAATCCTTTCGCCCCCGACACCCCAACACAGCGTCATGGTCGAATGGCGACACCAACCATGACCTCAGTCGGCATGTTGATGCGGATGTACTCTGGCTGGCGGCGTGACAACGAATCGATGAAGTCTGCAGCCGAATACCTGCTGCAGTACCCACCTCGGATAGGCAGTGTTCAATCACCTCAAAAAGACACCTATTACTGGTATTACGCCACTCAGGTCATGTTTCATATGGGCGGCGATTATTGGGATCGTTGGAACCGTTCTCTCAACCCAATCCTCATCCAAAGTCAAGTCAAAACAGGGGTGAACGCTGGCAGCTGGGATCCCGCTGGAGCCATCCCAGATCGCTGGTCTGCTCACGCAGGACGACTCTACGTCACCACCATGAACTTGCTGAACTTGGAAGTTTACTACCGGCACTTGCCGATATATGAGGAAACTGCAGAGTGACTGTTCGACTTACATCCGTAACTGCATTCACACACGGGTATCCGCAGTAAATTGTGGAATACAAGAAGTGGCAGACGGGCAGTACTCCAAGCCCGGTGTGATGTGAGTCTGCAAGCCGCCATCAGCATCAGGCAGATGCGTCATCTTTGGGCGATGTGAATTTCAAAAGCAACCAATCACCCAAACGAGGTGATGCGTGACCCAGCATGATCAGCAGGCGGAGATATCGCGGTAACACCATATCCGGTCTACGGTGTTTAATCGCGGATAAGACTGCGTCCGCAACCCGCTCAGGCGGCAGACCTTTGACTCTTGTTCCTCCACCAGGTCTGGCCGCCTGTGCTGGAAGACCATCGATTGATTGATGATATCGTTGTCCCGCATCGTCGCGTCGAATTGGTCCGGGGCTCACCAGACAAACGTGGATCCCTCGTGGCTTAACTTCCATACGCAGTTGCTGAGTCATGCCAGCCAAAGCATGTTTGGCAATCGCGTAAGCACCGATGTAGCGAGCCCCGACCTTAGAGGCGAGCGATCCAATATTCACAATCACACCTCCAGTCTTTTCCAGAGCAACGAGGGATTTTTGTGAGCAAAGCAAAGCGGTAATCACATTTTGCCGAAACAGAAACTCCACCCGATCAGCTTCCAAATTCTCGAGCAAGCCTCGATCACTCGCCCCAACACAGTTAACCAAAACATCCAAGCGATCATGGGATTCCAGCGTATTGGACAGCAGTTGCTCAACCGCCTCCGCATCAGTTAGGTCACAAGAAAAACAGCTGAGGCTTTGTCCCACCCCGTCTGTACGGGATAAGCATCGCTCTGGATCCAAGCGGACCATCGCATCGTCAAGCCTCCCCGAGTCTCGCCCTACCATCACAACGGAATAGCCAGCATCCAAGAGTTTTCGTGCAATCACAAATCCCAAACCAGCTGAACCGCCAGTGACAAGTGCGACCGGTGGTCGATCAGAAACCATGAATCCACAGTAAAAGGAGGGGCGAAGAGATGAATGAGCAATGACTGAAGACAAAATTTTAGTACGATCAGAGGGCAACTGGTATCGCTGCTCTGTGTTTCTTTTTGGAATCCCGCATGAAACCTCCGTTATTGGTACCAGCTTGAATCATCGTTTTCACCACCAACTATCGAGTTCATTGATGCCCCGGCCTTCTCTTGATGATGCATGCACAAAAATTATCGCTACAGTGGGACCAGCTTGTGAAACCATCCATCAGCTCGAAGAATTAATCGAAGCAGGAGTTGATGTATTCCGCATCAACACGGCCCACGGTAACCGTGCACAACATGAAATCATTGTGAGCCGAATCCGTGAAGCAGCCACGAAATCTGGATTTCCAGTGGGAATTCTACTGGATCTCGCCGGGCCAAAAATCAGACTTGGGAAACTACATCATGATCCGCTTGTCTGTGAAGAAGGAATGCGAATCTCCTTCGTCACTGAATCAACAGATCAACCAACAGAGCTTACCAGTACCTATGAACGCTTGATTGAAGAACTGAAACCTGGCGATCGAGTGATGTTAGCGGATGGCACCGTGTCTTTGAAAGTCGAGCGAGTGCAAGCTGACCGCGCGGAGTGTATCGTGACTGGTGGCGGAAGTGTGCGCAGCAGGCAAGGCATCAATTTGCCAGGTGTCCAGTTGTCCGTTCCCGCATTACTTGAACGTGACATAGAGAATGCCATCTGGGCTGCCCGAAATCAAATCGACTTTATCAGCCTTTCATTTGTCAGATCTTCTGATGATGTGCGACAACTCAAGGGGTTGCTTCACTCGCATGGTTCAAAGGCACTGGTCATCGCAAAAATTGAAAAACCGGAGGCACTCGAGCAACTAGAAGACATTGTCGAAAATGCTGATGGTGTCATGGTGGCGAGGGGTGATCTGGGCGTAGAGATTGATGTTGCTAAAACTCCCGCGGCACAGAAACGGATCATTCAGGTTTGCCGTGAAAAAATGAAACCAGTGATTGTTGCTACGCAGATGCTGGAATCAATGCATAAGAGCACGCGACCAACACGTGCCGAGGCGAGTGACGTTGCCAACGCGATTCTGGATGGTGCAGATGCTTGCATGCTGAGTGGTGAAACAGCAATCGGTGATCATCCTGCACTCGCGGTGACCATGATGAGCCGCATCATGAAATGCACAGAACAGGAGATGATGAACAAGCCGGACAGGACTCACCACATTACTTCCCGAGTTCACCCCATCACCAGCGCCGTTACTCAAGCAGCAACTCATGTGGCTGAAAGCATTGAGGCCAAACTCATTGTCATTGCAACTCGCAGTGGTAATACGGCTTGGGTTAACAGTCAAAGTCGCAGCCTCATTCCCACCGTTGGAGCAAGTGAATCGCAAGCAACTTTACGTCGCATGAATCTGCTGTGGGGAATCAAACCACTTGCATCAGAGCACCTTGAAGACACTTCCATTTTCATTGATCAAATGTGCCGCTGGGGACATGCACACGCCCACCTTCGACAAAACGACCACATTGTTTTTGTAACAGGCACTGGGGTCGTTGACAAAGCCCACAATCTGATGGTGGTTCATACCGTAGAATGAGACTGGACCCGAAAGATGAGGCAAAGTCCCGACCAGTCCGATCAGCTTCTATGTTCCTGTATCCGCAACACAACATCGCCAGTGATACGGGGCAACTCCCCGGACTCGGACATGAGCGTTATCTCGACCTTGTTAAAGCCCAAAAGGATGTCCGAAAGGTCAAGTACTAAAGGCAGTGCCTTTGCAGGCTCAAACCGAGTTTCATTCACTTGCACAGACAACAGTCGTCCCTGCCACGCACTGATGCACAACTCAATCGCATCAGCCTCCGTTAGACCTGTTGGTGAATTGAAACCACGTTGATACCTGACCTGATGATCGGCGTTCATCAATAAATCAGTCGCATCAAGTGAATCTGGCAAGCCGACCACGACTGGCTGCTGATCCATACTCGACACCCGATTCCATGGTCGCCTTAGTCGAATTTCATGCATTCCCATGCTGCCTGATGAAAGTGCTCGGGCTGAAAAAAAAGCCCGAAACAAAGTCTCGAGCTCTTAAATTCCAGCCTATGAACAAGAATGACACAACCACCTGAGGCGTTCCTGCTCAACCAACGATTCTGATCACCTAGCCATCGTTGTTGTTGTCCTCAAAATCATCAACGGCGGTGCGAGTATCATCGAACTGGGAACCATCAGTTGAGCCTGCTTCCTGGAAGAAATGGTCATTCAAGCTGCCAAAGAATTGAATTCCGCATTGATCGTTACTGACGACGAAGAACTCATCTGTCAGGATCGTCGAAAGCCGTTGCCCTTCTTCCGTGAGAAGAGTCAGCAATGCAGCGTCGTTTGCCTCATTGAGTTCCAGTTCGGCGAACTCAATATCTTCAAAACCTGACCCCAGCACCATGAAACTTTGCTGGCCATTTTCGTCTAGGCACACCAAGCCTCCCTCACGTCCTCCATCCGAAATTTGCGCGATTGTTGCATCCGTGCGGATGTAGGCCGATGCAAGCAAGCCTACACCTGCCATTGCTGCTCCCTGCGTACCAATCAGTCCGTAATTGAGATCATTGCGTTGAACATCTCCTAAAGCCGGAATGTTGACCACATACTCTACAGGCCCATCGTACCTGATTTGCTCGGAATGTTCGTAGACTACCTTGTAGTCACCCGGCGCGATATTTGTGAACTCAAAGTTACCGTCCACATCCGTCAAAACTTCCCGCTCGATGGGACCACCGGTGTAGTTACTTTCGGAAACCAATTTGATTCGAATGCTTGCAAAGCCCTTTTCATCGTCATCTTTATAGCCATTCCTGAACGGCTCAGCACCCTTGTCGCGAACATCACGGAAATTCTCAACGTGATCGACAAACACATTACCACCAAGCGTGGACGGCACAAAATCAACGACACTGACTACCAAAGTTCCTTCGTCGAACGACCCCGCAACCCCGTCAGTGATTTGGTAATCGATCGTTGCGGTGCCTTCAAAACCCGCCCCAGGCACATAACGGATTTTTCCATCTTCGATTTCAACTGTTCCACCCGGACTACCAACGGTAGCACTTTCGCTTAACTGGAGTGAATCACCCACGATCGAGATTGCTTGGCTCGGGTCTTCCAGACCGCCAGCTCCCGCATTGTCATTGGCGAGCACATCGACCAAGATCCCATCTCCGTTCTTCAACGCAAGGCGTTCCTCATCAAAGGCTTCGGGAGCATCGTTCGTGCCGTTGATTGTGATGGTGATCACTTGGTCTGCGCTTCCATCAGAGGAAGTGATCCTAAAAGTTTCCACAATGGACTGATTATCTACCAGAGCCTGGATGGCACTCTGACTATTGTCTGCCTCATAGGTCCATTCACCGGTGGACAGAATGACCAGCGTTCCAAGAGTAGCGTCTATGGGTGCTACCGTGGTGCTTACTGATGATTCACCAGTATCCACATCTTCAATTGTCAAAGTACCGCTGGTCGTCAGCGTTGAGGCTGCATCTTCCGTAACCGAACCGGCGCTAGTACCACCAAATACCGGCTCATCATTGACTCCAGTGACGGTAACCACAATGGTCTCCACTGTACCCTGATCAAATGACTTCACTTCAAATGTTTCAACAAGAGTTGCACCAGCAGGCAGGGCCTGAACGGCTGGAAGTGTGTTATCCAGCGTGTAATTCCAGACACCTTGTGCATCGATCGTCAATGCCCCCAATACCGAACCCACGCTCTCCACTGAGGTTCTGAATATATCCTCACCAGCATCAACATCTGTGATGTCAAGTTTTCCTGTAGAGGTCAAAGGATTCGAGTCATCCTCTGTGACACCACCCGCGGTGTTGCCGCTGATCACAGCCAAGTCGTTGACACCTGTAATCGTGATCACAATTTCCTGACTCGCGGTGCCATCGATTGATTCAGCAGTAAATGTATCTGTAATCTGAACTCCTGCTCCCAACTCCTGAACCGACGTCAAAGAGTTATCCACAGTGTAAGACCACTCGCCCGCATCTGTAATGACCAGCGTTCCGAGGTTACCTGCTTGACCGGTTACGGAAGTACTGAAGAACGCCTGCCCTGTGTCGACATCACTGACTGACAAAGAGCCACTTGTCGTCAACTGTCCATCCGTCGTCAAATCCGTATCTTCGATCACACCTCCCGTCGTATCACCTGCGATCGTAGCAGCATCATTTTCCCCGACGATTGTGAACGTAGCCGTCTGCGGAGCAGTCTGATTAAAATGACCATCGTCGATGACGTAGTTGACTTGTATTATTGCCTCGTCTCCGGCATTCAGGGAAATGTACTCACCGGGGTTCACTTGTACGGAATCATTCGTGACAATTTGGAACCCGGCAGCATTTTCAGGATCGAAGGTAACCTGGGCAACCGTTAGCGTGTCCCCGTCGGGGTCAGATGCTCCCTCGATAAGGCTGACGACTGTCACATCGTCGTTCTGGTTGAACGTCCGTGAAATAGGCTCTCCCGGGGGCACGGGAGGGTCGTTCAAGGGAATGAACGTGAATGTCGCGGTCTGGCTTATCAAACCACCGTTGTTATCAATAAGGTTGTAGGCAACCTGCACGACAACAGGGTCGTCACCGTCAACAAGATAGGCATACTCGCTGGGCGTTACAGTGACCAAGCCAGTCTCCTCATTGACTGCAACACCCGCCGCATTACCACCACTTACAGCAACAGAACCAACTTGAACACTCAACTCGTCTCCATCGATATCCACAGCGGAAGTGGTTAAGTCAAAAACTTCCACTGGGTCTGACGAGTCAAAGCCGGGTTGAATAGGATTCGAGGCTTGGGGCTGGTCGTTCGATCCGTTGAGTGTAATGAAAACCTGTTTGACACCGAAACCGTTACTGCTGTCGGTCACCGTCACATCATAAATCTGCTGCCTAATTTCGCCCTCAGCGAGTGCATCCAAGTCTGCATCAGTAGCGGAGAAACTCCACTCGACTTTACCAACACCTCCCCCTGTTGCCGGCGTGAGTAACACTGCATCGAAACTTCCAATGTACCCCGCCCCAGTTGCCGTGGCAGCAACAGTGTGCGTATCAGCAGGATCCTGGTCAGTGAAACTTAACGTGCCTGAAGCCTCGAGCGAGGTCCCTGTATCACCTGTTGTGTCTGTTTGCTCAGTGACTGAGCCACTGTCGTCATCACCTACCTGAACTGTGATGACGGGCGAGAAGTTCGATACACCCGTGATCGTGATGGTTGCGGTCTGTTCCACCGAACCACCATTGCCATCGACGATATCGTAATCCAGAACAATGACCTCGGACTCGCCATCTTCAAGCGATGAATAAGCGCCGGGATTCACATCAACATTGTTGCCGTTCAGTGTAACACCCACGGGATCTCCGCTTGTTACGCTGTAATTGGCGACGTTAAGCACATCACCCTGATCAACATCGTCCGCTCCAGTCAACAAGTCAACCGGAGTGACTGCCTGTTCCTCGCTGAAGGTAGCGGTGACAGGTGCACCGGTGGTGGGCGCGTCATTCGTGCCGTTAACCGTGACGATCACGTCAACCGTGGCTGCACCATCTTTCGAAACAACAGTAAACGTATCTGTTGGTGCGGCACCGGCAGCCAATGCCTGTACTACGGAATCAGAGTTGTTCAGTAAGTAGGTCCAAGATCCAGAAGCATCGATCGAGAAGATTCCATAAGTGCCACTGATATCCGTTTGTGGCTGAACCTCATCTTCACCCGCATCGAGATCGGCAACCGTTAACGAACCATTGGCTATGAGTATCCCATCCTCAGTCACGCTGCCAGTTGTATTACCAGTAATCGCCGTTGCAGGATCGTTGAGGCCGGTTACCGTGATCGTCGCAGTTTGGGCCACTGAACCACCGGCACCGTCGACAATGTCATAACTGATAGTGATGACTTCCTGTTCCGACTCGACGAGAAACGAATACTCAGCTGGGTCAACAATCGCCTCATTGCCAGACACCAACAAACCGCTGACATCACCCGTGACGCTCACGCTGCCGGCGTCCACGGACAATGGATTGTTGTCGGGGTCTGAAGCAAATTCGAGCAAATCAACTGCTGTCTGAGGCACGTTCTGTGTGAACGACTTGACGATCGGCTCGCTTACAACGGGATCACGATTCTCACCGATCGCATTGAGGATGACGTGAGCCACACCTGGAACACCAGTATCCTGGGGACTACCCGTACCATCGTATGAGTCCAGAACCACCTGCGAGGCGACAGTAGGCTCTGACTCTCCGTACAGCAAAACCGACTCTGAATCTGTATCAAAGGACGGCGTCAAATTAACGATCAATCCCTGCACAGGCTGTACTAATCGAACTGGCAAACTGAAAGCATCATTGGGGGTTGCCCCCTGCCATCCGATGTCAACTCCTGCCAAACCAGTCGGACTATTCGCACCCACACCACCCGTTTTTATGAAGCCTGGTCGCGATGGATCATCATCTCGCTGCGTATCAAACTCACCAGTATTGAGTGAGTCATAGAAAGTGCGTTTCTGGTTGCTGCCGTAAAACGGGCTCCATGTACGTACATCCAAATCTAGATTGAACTGCACTGCGTCAGAGTTGGGAATATCGTCAGCAGTACCAAGTATCGAATCGTCACCTGCCAGGAAGGGAGCAAACTCAGTGACACTTGCCTCAATCGCGGCTCCCCCGTCCTGCTGGATCGTGATACTAATGTTCGGCACATCAACATCATCATAGACATCACCAATCCAGTGAATGAGGTAGCCCCTATCACCGCCAGCGAACTGAAGCGTTGGGTCCAACACATAATCAGTATTCAGTTCATACCCAAACTCCTGCATGGCGAGCAGAACTTGGAAGTTGTCGTTCGCTTGCCAACTTGCAGCGGGTGCGACATACGTCACACCTGTACCTTCCTGAGTAAACGTCACGCTCTGCAAATTTTCCGAATCGTAGACTTCTGGATTGAACCGTAACCTTTGCGTCTCGCGCATCACAGGAACCAGGTAATCAGGCAAACTTGCAATCACATCTGCTCTGAGTTGAAATGCACCGTTAGCATCAATGGGCGTTCGCAAATCACTGTACGCCACCTCAAGAAAAAACTTTTCATCAACCGGGATGTTGTACTCACCATTGATCGTTTCAATGGCATTGTCATCTTTATCACGGGCCGTGAGAAACATCTCGACCAACTCACCAACTCCCTCGCCACGTCCCAGAGCATTGATCACACCGAGTGCATCCGAGGCGGATAGTCGTCCATCGTTATTAACATCGGGGAAGAGTCGGTTTTCCTCACTTTCCGCCGACGCTTCTCCTTCCGCTCCTAGCTGTCCAAGCTTGGTCAGTACAACCAACGCATCACCAGCAGTGATTTGGTAGTCAGCATTCACATCAAAAGGTGTGTGGTAGTTATGACTCGTGTTGTCCACCACATCACCAGCCAACAGCTCTCGCTTCTCCAACGACTCACTCGATAGCTGTCGTCCCAAAGAGTACTGGTTCCGCGATCGTCTCGCAGACCTGCGACGCTTGCTCGATCGAGATGTCAGACTATTGGAGAGGAATTTACGCAGATTTCTCATCTATTTTCTCGAGAAGATGCGGGTGTCGTGTGGGAAAGTATCGTCAAAACGAGCCTCGACGCTCAGAGCATAAATTCAGCTCTCAGCCCAATAAATTACAAATCACGAGCCGTTTCGGACTGCTCTATGTTACTCAAACTGTCTATTTTCTCAACTTGCGCATCCATTCGCAGTGGGCGCAAAAGCCCGACTGGCCTTTAGACCAACAAGCAGCAAAAAGGTTCCGATTATTCTGTCAATTGCAGCGCGGTCCTGAGACCAAATTGATGATCAAACACATCTCGATCAACAGCCTCTGGATCCAACTCAAGTCTCTTTTGTACCGTTGTCTGCTTTAAAAACGAATTTTCGCTTGTGGGCATCCCCTGCGGCAGCGGCCCATAGACGCCATTATCGGCATTTGCGGTACCGATACTTTCGGAACGCCTGTGGGAATCCGCATAGTTCAACACCCCCCCAACAGGGTGCCCTTCTGCAATTGCTGCAAAACAGGGATTCATCACCTGAAAACCAGGGTCCAAACCGGACTCGGTATTCCCAACTGCCAGAGACCCCCCAAAGCCCGCAGCTTCACTCTCGCCATCTGAGGAAACCAAAGCCACTTTATTGAGAACCAGTAGGGCATCAAGAGTGGAGACTTGGCCATCATTATTGACATCAATGTAGGTGGTGATCGCCTCATTTGCCTGCAAAACCCTGACTCCGGCCCGTGCGATGTCATTGAGAACGGTCAAAGCGTCAAGTACGGTCACGTTACCACTATCATTGGTGTCTTCGGGAAGCTCGACATTGAAAAATGGGCAGTCCACACGACTGGCGGCTGACTGAACAAAACTACTACCACTCGCCGCCACATCGATTGTAAAACTCGCTTGGTCAAATTGATGAATCAATAATTGTGGAGTCAATTGGACCGTGTATTGGCCCAGAGGCAGGTTGTCGAAACGCCAACCACCAGCCGGGCCGGTACTAACAATGGGGTCGGTTCCAAAACTTATTCCGCGTACGAGCGCTTCAGTCTCTGCATGACCGAAAACTGAAACGCTGGCGATCCTTCCGAGCGGATCAGTCACTCGCACCGTGCCAGAAGCATCCGGGCTAATCAAGTCGCTGGTGGCACGTTGCACCAAGTTGCCTACCGCATCCATAGCCTCAATTCTCACATAGCTCCCCGCAGCGGCACCCAAAACATCAACAGCCACTTCTCCTACCGGCGAATCAAAAGTCGCGGACAGCGGTTGGTCCTGCGTCCACGAATCTCTCAAAACAAGATTGCCAAGATTTGCATCAAACTGCTGCAGTATCCGGACACCACTCGGTGCCAATTCACCAACCGACACTACATCAAAAGTTGGATGCCGTGAGGTCAGCAAAACATCTGGCAGATCTACCGGAAGGAATCCCGTTTGATAATCCGATGCCTCTATGGCTTGGAAAACGAGGTTACTTCCATCGATGTGCTTGATACCTGCCGTTGCACCCACGAGCAGTGGTTCAGACGAATCACGTTGATCATCATTATCCTCGTCAAGGAAAGCGACACCCGATCCACTCGTCAGCGAAAAGGCAGGCAGAATGGCGTCTCCATCAATCACTTCACTTGTCACACCAGTCGCATCATCAATCACGCGCCACTGAATGGAAGAAAATGACTGGCTAATTGGTACCGTTACATCAAAAACAGCTCTCTGTTGATCCGGCTGCGATACGGTAACCCAAACTCCCCCATCCAACCGATACTGAAGCCTACTAATACGATTGAGCGTGATATCGCTTTGTGGTCCTGACGAGTTCTCATTCACCAAGGGAACCGCAGAGGCAGATCCAGAGAAATAGTAGGTCGAGGATGAGGAATCAAAATACCCCACCCCATCCAGTTCCAATGGCACATCAGCGAGGTCAAAAACGCCATCTCCATCAGAATCACGCCATCCAATCATGGCCAAAGTAACGTCTGGACTTTCGTTTGCTGCATAGGCATTGGCCAACACCAGGCCGCTGCTCATGATGCTGTCTTCTTGATTAAATCCGGGTGTTGGATTGTCAAAAGCATTCAGATTCTGGGAATTGTAGTAGCCTCGACGATCTGTCCATGTTGCACCACCGGGATACTCATCCTTCGCCCAGAATATGTGCCCCATTTCATGAGCGATGGTCGAAGCAGGTCGAGTCGACGGAGTCACCATGAATAGACCACCCGCATAGGCAAACGCTGTTTGGAAAAAGCCACCGGGGATAAATCGGCCATCCGGGTCGTCGGATGAATCAACCATAAAGATAGTGAAAGCCCAATCCGTTCCCATCTGATCTCGCTGGTGGTCATTGAATTGCTTTACTCCCTCCTCAATGCTCCCCACATTCCCAAAACCTTGGGCGATAAGAAAATCTCCCACATAGAGATTGAAATCATTACTGATCCGATCGATCGGCTCGTACTTCGTCTCGACCGGATTAACCGCAAAGGCGTTATCGAAAACGAAATCCACCGTGTGAACCGTATTGAGCCCGTCAAGCGTGTCACTCCACCAATTTACACCTTCCCCAATCTTGACCAGTGCTTCATCGATTTCCGATGCAGTCCAATTTTGTGACTCGGCATCGGTAGATCCATTGCTCTCAAAAAACACCGGTGTTACGGCAACGCTACCAAGCAAGAATTCGCCAGTGTCCAGATGAGTCACACCAAGTGGCGTCGCCGCCAACAATCGACGCTGCTCCAAAGATTCCATTCGCAACTGTCGAACCGACAGCCGGTTGTTGCCTTTTGATTTTGAGCGACGTCTTTTCATGGATGACTGAGATCCCATAACCCGAGGGTGCCGCAAGAATACGCGTGGTACTCAAACTGGCGAACGATGCTTAGATTCAAAAAATCGAATTCTGTCTCATAAAATCCCACCCGATTTTCAAATTCTCAGCAAAACGCCAACTTCCCGATACCTTTGGGAAGTGATCGTCTTCGTGATGCCCTTGATGACCGAGTGCCGACGACCGCAACCTGATAGCAGATACCCACTAACACATCACAGCGAATGAAAACGACCTCCGACTCAAAGCGAAGCAAACAAAGCATCAATCGAATTTATCTCCTCGACATCCCGGACACTCGCTGTATCCAATGCAAGTGACTCGACGACCTCGTCGAGGTCGACCACTGCAGGGCTGTCAAAGACGCTCACTGATGCTTTTGAAGTTTCCGCACTCGGTAACTCAGCAGCCTGTTCAGCTTCGCGGCGAAGAATTTCATCTCCAATGACCGTTCCTCCGGATGCCATAACACCACCAGCTACCGGAACGTAGCCACTTGCTTCTCCCTCACCGCTGCCCGAGTTGTACAGTTCGGCCAACTTGTTGAGAACGAGTAGCGAATCAAGTGGGCTAATCTTTCCGTCGCCGCTTACATCTGGGTAGGTCGGCAGATTCTCTGGCAATGGCAGTACATCGAGGAAGATGTTTCCACCACCATTACGGGATAGAGCATTGATAATCTGCAACCCATCAATCGGTGTTGTCGCACCCGAATCATTCACATCCGTTCTTGAAACCGGATTCTGGAAGGGATTCGCTTCAATCACAAAAGCCCAATCCTCGACTTCCCCGGAGGCAGCATCTCCATTGGGACCGAGCCCGGCAACCTCACTCAACCGGAAGCGTGCATAGGTCTCACCGATCTCGGCATCACCGGGAACCGCGATTCCAATGTTATCGCCGGAAGCGATCGGTATGATACCGGGTGCGTTAACCGAGCCATATCGCTTCACCTCATCAAGATCAAAAGTACCGCTTTGATCCCAATCGAACCACGCATCGAGATAGAAATCGCGGTTATCATCGTTCGTGATTGAGACTTGCAGGTTTCCAGTGAATCCTGTGATGAGAGAACCGGTCACATTCACGCCGTTATCTTCATCAAGGTTGTCCAGACGAGGCTCACTGTCAGCCGTAATCGCCCGATCACTATCGACGGGAGAGAGAGCAAATCCCTGGTCGACCCCATGTCGTGGTCCACCATCTGCCATGCTGGTCAGGTAAGGAGCAGGTGCATCACCGTAATCGTATCCGCCACCGATGTAGATAATCAGTTCTGTCCGACCACTGACTTGGTTACTTTGGAGCAAGTTGCCAACTTCATCACGCACTGGAATGATCTCGACAGCACCAACACCACTGACGCCGGCCGTTCCTTCAAGGAAAATCTGTCGGTCGACTACAGAGGCGACGACTCCCGGGATTGCCGCTGCATCAATGGCTGCTGCGATGACCTGAGCATTCTCATCATCACTCGAATCAATTTCAATGACGATTGGGTTACTGGCTTTTTCTCCCGGAACACCAATCTGAGTCAAAACTGTTGCACTCAAATCAAGTGAGTAGTTAGCATCGCCCCCAAGCGAGATACGTCCTGACCCCACATTGAACGGATCCAATCCGAGGGGTTCTCCACCAATCGCAAGAGCGATAGCGTCTGCAAGACTATCCAGCGTCGAAACCTCAGAGAGAGGAATCGGTACGTTTGGCACACCCGCATCATTACTCTCGACGTTGTTATCACTATCAAACTCGAAGGTAATATTATTCAGTGATCCTTGACGCACACTGAAGGTCTGGCCTTCTTCCAATGTATCTGAGACACCCACACCATCATTCGGAATTTTCAACCCGAACCCAGATGACACTCCAACCTCCCCCCTCACGGAGAACAAAGCACTGCTTGGCGTAACGCTGGCAAGCGGATTGTCGCCCAGTAACTGAACCGATTCTCCGACTGCGATAGCCGACAGATTCAAACCGGACGCATTAATCGCATCAGCAATAGAGTTTGCCAGTATTTCCACTGTGCTTGGAACAGGGATCGCAGTATTGAGGGCATCGAAAGAATCATCGTCATCGAGTTCAAAGGTAACATCTGAAACCCCGTCAAATACCTCGATAGTCAGACCATCTGCCAGGCCCAAGTCAATCACCAGTGAATTGATGCTAAGCGTCAATCCGGTGTCGTACTCGAAGCTCGATGTATTGCCTTCCAAGTCGATTACATTCAGGCGTTCGCCATCACTGTAGGTATTGCCAGCACTCGCACTCACGATGGCATCCGTTGAGTCAATCATTCGAATGACGTAGGTGGATGCTGGTTCCCAGGCACCTGCAATCGGAGTCAAACGAATGACGTTCGTGCTTGGGTGATACGCAAATCGATAATCCACTCCCTCAACCTGTGCGACACCGTCCTTGAGCAACAGCACCGACTGACTGGAAACACTGTAATCATCAATTCCAGTTCCAGGAACAACATCAGCGGGAGCAATACCGTCGATAAACTGAGCTTCAAAGAACAGCGGAATATCACCTGTGACTTCTGCAACTCCCGCATCCGGGCCAAGGCTCGGAGCACTGGGAGTCAGCAGAACGACTCGAGGTTTCACCACATCACCACGATCAAATGCTCCCCTGTCCTTGAAGACAAATTCGCCAAGTCCGTTCGGAGTTTGCACAGTAGGATCATCGACTCGAAGCTGCCCATTCACATCAAACTGCGGAGCAATGATTGGCGACGGGGGTAATCCAAGTGGATTTTTCACAGCCGTCAGGCTTGCCCGATCCTCAAGAGAGTCGATGGAACTGTCAATGATCGATGCATTTGCAGCAGGAGCGAACACAAGTGTTGGAGCACCAACGAAGATCACCTCAGCATCAGTAAGTTCCTGAGCAAACTGGCCTACGCTGCCATCCGTCGTCACATTCTGGGTATTTCGGTAGTAAGAGTTACCACCGAGCAGTGGCACGTCGTAAGTAGGATCCAATTCGATACCAACATCCGAATTCGAAATTATGTTATTCAGCAGGACAGGGGCTGCGTTGCCCGTCAATTCCACACCGATACCGCTCGGCGTGTAAGCTTCGACCGATGCGGAACTGATTGCTCCAATGGCATCAATATCGGCACCTGCCGAAGTGCTATTTGGATCGCCCTGACGAAGATCGGTCACTCTTACGAAAGCGAAGCGATCCTGTACCCCAAAACCATAAGCATCAATATCCAAGCTGTTCGCGAGTCCACCAACAACGCCAACATCAAAGAATGTTGTCCCGTCACGGCTGATCTCCACACGAACCGACTCGATTTCCCCGGACTCAAACACAACCAAATCCGGCTGAGCATTGCCATTACCTGCTAACAGGTTGTCAACAAACTGCAAGGTCAGCGAACCGCCAAACCCGAGGGAAACAGTGGTGTCCCCGACATCAGGCTCAGCGCCAATTCCGGGAGCATCTGGTATGCCAAGTGCATTTGCAGGATTCTGATGTATGGTAATCGGAGGCACGCCACCCGCAGTCGGATCGTAATCAACCACGGAATCCGCGAACGACACAACGCCGGATGGAAACAAGATTCCTTTAAACGACTCAGGTGGTGCAGTACGACCGGGAGAAATATCTCCGCCGATGATTGTGTTGTTCACAATACGGTCGTACCAGACAGGATCACGCAGCGTCTCTCCGGCGTCTTGTGGAACACCAACAATCTTCAGTCCACCGACATCGTTGAATGCAAGCACGTTACTTTGAACTACGACGCCACTGGCAAGATTCTCGGTGTTCAACTCCACCAAGTTCCGAGGATAGCGTGCAATCACGGGCGTGACTTGGCCGTCTACCTCTGCAGTGAAACCATGATCAATCACGATGCCGTGATCTTCGTTGAATAGGAATCGGCTATTCTCAACAAGAATGACCCCCTGACTTTCCCGAACACGGTTCTCGTCTCCGCGGAAACGATTCTGATCCACCGAAGCGAGTACACCATCCGCATTGCCAACGATCACCTCACCGACCAAGTCAATGCGATTCCCTCCTGAGCTATCGACACCACCGGCGAGCATAGCCGGGATTTGGAAAACAGCTTGAACATCGCTCCTGTTGATCGAAGTGACGATATTTCGTGCCACCTCAGCAGCCGTCTCTGCTCGTTCGAATCCAGAGAGCAGGTCCAGTTTTTTCAATGTGAATGGCACAGCAACTCGCCCCGGCGCCACACCATTACCCAACTCAACTTGCTCAAACTCAAAGACGACGACCGCACGACCATCCGAGAGAGTGAACGTGTCACCATCGCTGATATCAGCCGCTCCCCGAGCGGTGATAGCAACTGATTCAGACAAGCGGTCATTGGTATCAAATACTCTGAACTGCTCACTCTCAAGTGAATTCACGTACTCACTGGCGTCACGAATCTCAACACTGTAGGAACCAGTCACCAAATCCGATGTTGGATCAGCTGGCGTTGAAAAAGCGGGTCGCAGGTCCGTTGTGAATGGTGTATCCACAACATTGGATCCAGTAACAACTTCACCACGTTCAGCAAGTCCAATCACAAAGTCATCAAGATAAATCCCCTCATGAGCGTTATCACGTGCACCAGCAACGACTCCACTGGCGAACTGCTCACCATACCGATCACTCTCTGACTGGAATGGGCCAGCATCAACGATACGAAGCGCGGGCAGACGCACACTGGCGCCTGACGTAGGCAGCAGATCGACCTCACCATCCACGAAGCGATTCGCAATAGCTCGCTGAACTTCGCCGGCAACTTCGGCAGCCGTCATGAATCTACTGACCGAAACTTCAGTGGCATCGACCGAAGAGCTTTGCAAAACGCTGAATAAATCGGGCTGTGAAACTGTGATTGATTGTTGGCCACCGGCAAATTCGATTACGTTCTCATCTGCCCGGTAAACACTAGGCAGTGTCATGCTGATCGATGCCGAGTAGGTACCCATCTGGCCTGCTTGGGCTGACCCTTCAATCCGCGGGTCATAAGTCTCGTTTCCAACTCCGCTGAACCCAATGTAGATCAGTCCATCAGACAAAGCAGTGGTTTGAACTTTGTCTTCTCCCGGATTTGGCACTGCTGTCAACTCATAGCCTTCAGCATCGAAGAACCGGATCACGGAGTCGATCGGCGTTTGACTGAGATCATCTGCAAGTAGATCAAGATCCACTTCCACCAATGTTCCAGCTTTCACACTCAACCGCATCAGATCAACATCATCGACGTTGGTTGGTGGATCTGTACCGTTGAGTGTTCCCAACCGCCCTGTACCCTCAATCGTCAGGTTTCCGCCTACGTACGGCAATGATGTTGCTTCATACAGGAAGTCATTACGTCCCAACGCCGGAGGAGTATCTTCCGGGTCCGAGAGTGTCACGCCAGAGACGACTGGATTCGATGGCAGGTTAGCATTGACGGCTGCCGTGACAATTGTCGCGATTTCGGCGGCACTCAACTGCCCCAAAGTGGTTCCCGGCTCGGAGTCGGCCAACAAGTCAACATCGACCTGCCCCAAAGTTGCACTTCGAGTTCCATCATTGAGCAGGTACTCCTGCCCATCAATCGTAAGTAGTGCCTGTTCAGCCGGATCGACATAAAGAGCGGCGATCTGACTTCCTGACGGGATCACGACCGCTGGAGCTAGCTGTACCACAAACTTTTCTGCGTCCGCGGTGATCTGGTCTCCCTCGACAACGAATTCCAGATCTACAGAATTTGCCAGGATCTCTCCGCTTACTGCTCGAAGAGCATCTGAAGAACTGAGGGCAGTACCACTGGTGGAGTACTCGACTCGCAGCTGTAGATTTTCCATGCCTGCGAACTCGCCAAGATCAACTCTGGCCTGACGCCACGCTCCAGTGTTGTCAAAGGACTGCTGTACAGTCACATCGATATCATCGTCGTACTGGCCTTGCTCAGCTGGATCATCGAACTCATCATCATCCACATCAGCACCACGCGCCAATGTATTGGAAGTAACCAGGTGCTGAGCACCATCTTCGGTAATGACATAAACGCGAAGGCGGTCGTCATTGCCATCGTTCGCTGCAAAATAATTGTAGTAAAGGGTTGGCTTGTCAGCGGAAGCGTACTGCCGAAGACTGAATGGATTGGTTTCGATGGCACCTCTCGCACCGCCTGGCACATTAAAGGAACTAGCTACTGCCGTTCCGTCTGTCCTTGGCTCGGCAACTGGTTGCTCAGAGGCAGATGGGAAGTTACCACCAAACGCTGCATTCTCGTAATTGAATGCCAAGCTATCACCACCCGCAACCGCATCCCGCGTGCCATTTGGCAGAGCGTCGATGCCATGACCCTGGTCTCCACCACGTGTACTTGTGGTATGCCAAAGATTGAAGTCCACCGTGGTAAAATCCAGCCCCAATGCTCCAACAACTCCAGTCGAAACGACCGAGCGACCACCTGAGAAGACTGGCTGCAACTCGCCTCGTACATTGAAGGCATGAATATCTCCATTGTCGGTGATGCCAAACAACAGGTCACTGAATGCGCCATCTGCAACGGACATTGGACCGGCTCGCAAGCCCGCAAAGTTAATACCGATCAAGTCGGTCGCCGTCGCAACATATGTCCCCACCTGCTCATTGCCCGTGCTGACACTTAACTCCGCGGCGTTGACTTCATACAGCCCACCTGTATTCGAAACTGCATACAAGCGATCGTTGACAAGCTCAACCCCTGTAATGGTTCCACCGTTCGGCTGTCCGCCCGCCGTCAGGTTGCCAGAAGAATCACCCACAAATCCACCGAGGATCGTTAAGGATCGACCATTGGGAACCGCTGTCACGTTTGGCAAATCACCGACATCATTGGCTTGCTTTACGGCAACCGCAATGCGATCTGCAATGACCTCAAAAGTGTCCGTTGGCAGCAAGTCGATTGGCACATTACCTGCTCCAACACCTGGCGTTCCTGTGATTGCAAATGCTGATGGCGTTACTGCAGGATCAGGCACCACAGCCAGAGAAACGGACTTCGGAAGACTCAGCTGTGCTCCACTTTCTGATACAGCGAGTCCCTCATTTCGAATAGCATTCGCCAAGGCAGAGATTAATTCTTCCTGCCCGAGGGTTGAAGACACGGTGACAGCTTTCGCCGCGGGATCAGTCAAACCGGTTGACCCCAGAATACTGACACCTGCACCAAGCGTGTTCAAAGAGATAGCTGACTCAGAAAAGTGCACTTCGCTATCAAAAGCGACCACCGCAAGATCAGGCTGATTGATGTTGATCTGATTCACAAGATCCAACGTGATCTCGTCGGCCGTCAGCGGCAGGCCGAGGTTATCGACAATCGTGACTCCAACATTACCTTCAGCTGGATCACCGAACCGGATAAACTCAAAAACGGTGACGCCTTCAGCGCCCTCGATGCTAATGGTGGTTCCTTCAGTGAGCAAACCAGAGGGAGTAACCTCCGACAACTGCAGTCGCTGCGCCGTCTCGAACTCGAATTTCACACCATCAACGACCACAGCATCGCCATCGCGTACTGGCTGAGAGCCATCCGCAAAAAGAGTGTAGGACTGGTCAAACTCGAAGGTAACGAATTCAGTGACGTTGGATAGCGTAAAGAAGTCCCCATCCACCAAACTTGGAACAGCTACGCCATCACTGCCCACTTCCGTGGCGTTGGAGATACCCAACTGATTGGCGAAGATACTGTTGGGCAGTGTATTGATTTGCCCTATTTCCCGTGGAATCGTACCGGCTCCAGCGTCCGTCACCGGGATATCTGCAGTCTGACCAAGGATTTCCCCGGTCGCATCATCAAACTCGTAGAGAATATTGGTGATGTAGTCCAAGCCCAATTGCGGGGCAGCACGCTCGCCCACGAGGAAGCCTCGCTCAACACCCTGGAAATCACGGATGCTGATGGCATTGACCTGAAATCCATCATTACTGACTTCGGTCAGCAGCGGTTCTTCTGGATCCGTTCCTTGATGCCTTGTCTCCATTCCTGTCAGACCAATAACGGCGAGTGAACCATCACCAGTATCGATCCTGACATATTCAGTTGAATCGTCTGTACCACCACTTTCTGTGTAACCAAACAGCTCACCGTTGGCTCGGAATGCAATGTCATCGATCCGATCACCGAGACCACCAACCGTTCCGTACTGCACACCAGTTGCAGGATTTACCAGCAACAATCCCGACGCTGTATTCACGTATACTAACGTGTCATCAAACGAATGCGTCTGAATTGAGGTATCCTCAAACAGAAGCGGGGTTTCTGTATTGTCGCCGGTGCCACCACCCACCGTCCCAATACGGTCCTCAACAATCCGCTTTACAGAGTCAATCGGCTCAAGACGCAGAAGAGGATTCAGACTGTTAGCATCAAAGAATTGGTCAAGCGGCTGCGGGACTTGTTGCTGATTAGACACCGAAACGAAATACGTTCCTTCTTCAAGTTCCGCTGCACCAATGAATGGGTCTTCAACGGCCGCACTTCCTCGCGAAAGATCTTCGGTACTATTACCCTCAGACGACACTGGCAAATCTTCAGCGATATTGCTGTCGCCACCTGTTAGCACCAATTGGCCTTGCGCGTTGAACACATTTAATGCCATGTCCGCACGGGCGTAGCCACTTGCATAGTCAAGGTCGAATACGGTCGAGAGGTAAAGTGCAGCACTGTCGCGTGTGATGTTCTCATAGGTCACATCGAAACGGTACCAATCCACATCAATTGCCGAATCGATCGTTCCAGAGAACGATTTTGCGAGCTGATCACTTTGCAGGGGTCCACTCGCAGCAACCAGATCACCAGCGACGTTGTGCAGGCCAAGTGGCTGTGCTTGAGCCAATGAATCATTATCTGCTGCAGTTTCATAATCTTCACCCAGCAGTGGAGAGTGCAATGGCTGACCAATGATTTGCAATCCAGTCGTTGCAAAACGAACATCTGACAGGCGAATCTGCGTGCCGGCTCGCTCGTTTGCTTCCTGCAATCGAATTTGCATCTCATAGCTACCGAACGTCAATCCATCACGGACCATTGATGGATCATTCAGAGTTGCAAAATCAAGAGGATCGGTGGTATTACTACTTCGCACACGAACATGATAAAGATTACGCGCACCCAACTCTCCGGGTAATCGCACTCGGAAGCCAGCATCCCTTCGATTGATGCTGTAATCATCCTGCAACTGCGAAAGCAACAGTGCCTCAGCGGCACTTCCCGTGACTACCGCACCAACAACGCCACTACCATCCACCGTAATTTGGGGCAACGTATCAGCGGTGAATTGCGTACTATCAAATTCCAGCTGAACCACGAAATCATCGGTCGCTCCGCGTTCCAACAATGTGCAGATGGTTGTACCTAACTCATCCGGATAGGCTGCAACCAGTGCCGCTTGCACTGCTGCCGCCGGATTGTTTTGAAAATCCTCTACTAGAACTGGAATGGCATCTTCAAAACCAGACAGCGTGAGCAGCAATTCACCATCCGTCGCATCCGCAATCGTTTGATCGATTTTTAATCGTTGAAACGGCAGCGGTTGGCTAACGACGGAAAGTGGCTGAGCTGAATCTGATGTGATGGATGAGTCTGTATAGACAGCAGACTCGTCTGTCTCCGCAAGAATCGAATCATTGGAAGAAGCAAGCACAAAGCCGTTGGCACTGATAAGTTCAATGACAGAGTCGAACTGGTTGCCAGCATTGTCAATGTCGAGGAAAACCTCTGTTCCACTCTCTGCCACGAAGGAATAGACATCAAGGTCATCACGTTGGGCCACGGAACCGTTGACGATAAAGCCGAGCCGGCGATTCTCGTCGCCTGACTGAAGATTCGGTGCAATTTCGCCGAGGAACTGCGACTGAGCTGGAATCGCGTTGGTGTCGACAAATCCAGTACGAACAGGCTCACTTTCTGCGAATGCTGCAACATTACGGTCGTCAGCACCTTCGCGTACCACCACACCATCCCAAAGACCTGCTTCGAAGTCGAATAGTGGCGGGGCTACCGCGGGGTCGCGTGACAGCAGCTCTAGAAATGTGGTGACTCGTGCGGTCGTGGAGATAACATCCGTATTCCAGGCGAATGCGGTGGTGATATCATTGGGACCAAACTGCTGTCCGAAAACTGGATCTGCACTGGCTGGAAGATCATCAAGGTCAATCTCACCTGCGATGCTGTAAGTCTGCGTCCCGGCCGCGATCGCGGTTTGAAGTTCGGGAAACTGATCCGCCGCCCAACCCGTATAACTTGCGTTAACAAGGTTGATTCCATCCTCAATGTAGTGCCCACCCTGCGAGAATCCAATCCTTCTCAGTGAGTCAAGCGTGAATGCTCGAAACCCATCTGCCCCAGGTATTCCCGTGGTGACAAGAATGTCGTCCGAAATGCCCTCAACGTCCTCATCGAGGTAGGAAACCACCTGAATATCGCCCAGCGTTGCTTGCCCGCTATCAAAGTCGAGAGTAGTCACCAATCGGCTGACGCCATTCTCAAACGAAGAAGTCGCAGTCCAAGAAACAAGACCATTGGGTCCCGCAAATGTTCCTTGGCTCTCAACAACATCATCGGCAACCAGGACTGCCGGTTGTGTGATGGTCGTTGCACTAAGCCTTTCAACGCCAGTTGCCGTTGTGACAAATGTGTTGTAGGCAAAAATGTAATCCTGATTAATCAGAATGGTGCTGGTAGAAAGGTCCTCGACAGTTACGCCTGAGGCGCCGACATCACCAGCGTCTGCAATGGTCGCCTCGAAGTAACCTGGCAAATTAATATCGACATCATTATCAATTGTCAGCCCTCGATTAACCTCAGGGCCAGTGGGCAGAGTAGGAAGCCCCCCAACACCCTGATTGGCTAGATCATCAAACGCAATGCCATCACCGTTAGTATCACGCTGTGCTCTGCCATCGAGCGTAAAGCCGGCCCCGACGGTGTCATCCGCCAAGGTCGTCAGAACCACAGGGAAATCGGGGTGGCCGAGTAATTGCAGGCTACCACCGATTCGATCGGAAATATCGCGAAACTCATCATCGCCACTCAGCAAGGAGCCACCAATCACAAGCCCGGCGTTTTGATTCTCAGCGCTCTCAAACTTGACAATGAGACTCCCACGAGCATCGCTCTCAAGTCGCAAGCCGCCGAAAATATGTTTGTTCGGTACCTCAATTGCATCTCGCACCACGTGGACGATGTCGACATCATCCAGCACTCCCAAGGTCGCCAACTGCCCGCCGCGAACAATCATTCCATTCAGTTCATTGTCCTGAATTTCATTTCCCTCAATCAAGGGACCTGAGTTCCCTGCGACAAGTGTCGCATCGATTTCGCCCGTCGCGCGTCCTGAGTCAAAAACCTCCGACGCAGAAAAGGAATTGATGTCAACGGAAATTGCCGCGGCATCATTGTCAATGAACTCATTGTTGACGATGACTGGCTGCGATGCACGCACAAACACCGTCGCATCCCCATTGTCAGCTCGACCAACTCGATCTCCGTTGGGCTGCCCACGTCCATCGGCATTTAGTTCAAGCCGTGTGTTGGCAAGACGCAAGTCTGCTTGCTGCACCTCAATTGCATTGAATGAGGCAAAACCACCCTCAATCCGGGTTGTACCACCTGCACCGGCAATGACCGCTTGATCAATACTGGCTGAACCCGCATGACCGATATAAATTCCACCCCAATCACCAGGTGTCAGAACAGCCTCTTCAGGACGATCATTGGTATTGAAAGTCCCACCTCCGCCATATCGCTGATCTTCCAGTGAAGTGAAGACCACTGGCACACCGGCACTTCCCTCAGCAATCAAGTTACCACCAAACCGAGCTTCAATCCTCGACCCGTCGATTTTAACCACGGTCCCTGGATCAATCTTCAAGCTCGCATCAAGACGACTCCGCAGGACGCTTGCCTCGGTCGATAATACCGTCGTACCAGAGGCAGCTCTATCAACTGCGACCGTGTCCGTCGCATTCAATTCCTGAACGAGCAAATAATCACCAACGATATCCCCTTCGACCTCGGCACGGTAAAGCCTTCTTCCAACGTAGCCACTTCCACTGCTTACCGCAGGCAGTTGTTCCAGTTGAATGCCTGCAGTGTCAGCCAAGTCAATGGAAACGGTTGCCAAACTAGAAGCCGATTCCAAGCCTGCTGAGTCCACGTTCGTAATACGATACTGATACGTACCAGCGGGAACATCACCGACCGGTGCATCACTCAACCGCACGAGTAACGATGACGGTGCCGTGGATTGCAGGACCGGGCCGCCGGGCGTGCCCTCAATCTGCAGCGTCTCCGTCAGGACAATAGGAATGTCACCATCATCAAAACGTGCCGAGTTAGAGATGGTCTCGAGAACGTCACCGGCACGGGTCCGAACTCGCACGAACAAACCATTAATCGTATTATCGACAATGGTATTTCCCCATACATGGGGGCCAACGCGATCGTAGTCCGGACTGAACGCGCCGCCAGTTTGGTATGTGGGAGCCGTGAAGCGAGTCTCAGTAAACGTATCAGGCGTTGCAGCAATCGCTGCGTCTGCACTTTCGGTGACCGAAGAATTGATAATCGTAGGTCGGGTGACTGCCATATCGATAGGTGACACCACTACCGACTGTCCGCCGATCAAAACCTGACCACCACCGTATCGGATGTCAGCATGTTGAAGATGATTAAGGAACACCCCTTCATCTTCAAGATTACGACGCGACTCGTCCTGACTGTCCAAATCTCCTCGCAGATCGATACCTCCCCATTCGCCAGCAACGGGGTTGGAGCCGGTTGTATTTCCATTACCGATCGAGTCATCGTTAATACTTGTCAGGAAGACACTACCAGGGATGACAGCGTTGAATTCATCGCGGGCCGGCAAACCCTCGGAAGTGATAATCGACGGCGTTCCCAAGACTTGCAAGGAAGCACCACTTTGATCTTCCAGTGATGCACTGCCAACGCCTAGGCGGCTTCGGCTCATTTTCAGAATGGCACCGGAATCGATAACTAGACGAACACCTTTTGGAACATCCAAGGTCGTTCCGTCAGGTAAAGGCATTCCATTGGTCGTGTACCCGATCTGATAACTGTAGTTGTCCTCCAGCGTTTCCATCTGACCATCGATACCGCCGTTACCCAGTACACGAATGGTCGTACCCTCGGTAGCTGCAGCAATCGCTTGGTCAATTTCCCGGAAGGGGTTATTCACGGTGCCGAGATTACCCGATGCCGAAGTCGCAGCTTTATCAACATAGAGTGTGTCATTCACATCGCTGGGAACAAACCAGAAATTAAAGACATCCCCGGGTCGACCATCACCATCTCCATCAAGAGCAACCCCTGTTGTGTCGGTCAGTCCACTCGAAAGATTAGGACGGAAATCCAGCAACAACTCATAACTACCCTCCGTCAGACCACCGAATCCGGTTCCCTCAATCGTCGGGTCGTAGCTGGCATTTCCACGCGCACTGACACCAATCATGTAGGTGCCTGCGTTCACTTGCAAATCGACTAAGGAGTCATTGCTGAAGTAGTCATCATTGGAAGCGACTTCTGTAAAAGCTCCATCCATCCCGAGTTGATAAACTCGAATGACGGAATCGAGCAAACTTGGGTCAGCAAGTCGCTCTGCGATCGTTTCAACCGAGAGCGATCCGCTGGCTGGCAGTTCAAAACGATACAAATCGACATCCGTACTGTCAGGACGGTACAAATATTGACCGTGGACAATATCAGCAACGCTCGGAAAAGCCGCTTCGTTGTCGGTGCCCGGACTGAAGATGAAATCAGAACTTTGGGTCACTGGCTGGGGCAAATCATCGGCATAGCCGTAGCCGAGTAATTGCCCCACCGCAAACATCCCTCCACGGAAAAATTCACCACCAAACGCGTCATCAATGGACTCATCGAAGTCCTGAAAGTCCATGACAGCAAGATCATCGACGCCATCTCCATTACGATCGCGTGTCGCAACCGCCAACCCACCATCGCCGCTGGTAGCCGTTTCGTCAGCACCGTAGAGGTCACCCACGGCGATTGACATGAAAGCTTCATTGGTGGGGGCACCCTCAACTTCAATGAAGCTGATCCCCAAGTACTCACTGTACTGGGTCATTACCTCACGAATGCGCTCTTTTTGCTGCTCACTGATCACACTGAAATAGGTGCGATCCTCCTGGATTCCCGGTGACGTTGGATCATCACCAAGCCATGAAGACACGAAGTCGTACTGCATGACCGAGATGCCGTCGACAGCGTCGGCACCGTTACGCAGGTAATCTAATGGCACTGTACGCTCGAGTCGCGAGGGATCGTCCTCACGAATCTCTCGAACACCATCCACATCGGGCCCGGGCAAGTCCAATTCAAACGGTGTTGTGTTGTAAATTTCACTTGACAGGCGCACCGAAGTCGTTGTCGTAGAGCTAACAGCACCCGGCAACACACTTGAAACATCAAAAGCCGTCGCGAACGAATCACCGGGATCCTGTGTGGCAGGATCCAAAGCAAATTCCAAGGGTGCGACATAGGGCGAGCTGTCGGTAGCCCCTGGATCCGCCGCGATGTCCGAGCCCACACGTAATCTGGCAGAGCCGGTCAGAAATCCAACGGAAGGATCGGTTGGGTGAGCAATCCGCGATAGCGGACTCCCGAAATCCAGAGTCACGATGTTGGTGGTACTTTGGTAAGTAACACTATTGGGCTGAACGAGAACATCGTCCGTGTTATTGATTGTATCCCGGGTAAAAATCAACGCATAGAAGCTTGGGTCAACTGCTCGAACTGGATCGAGTTTGTCGTTATTGAAGTAGACTTCGATTTTACCAACGGCTGGCTCTAAGTCGCCATTAGCGGCCCGCTTTACGGGTTCCGGAACAACAGCGGCAACCTTTGGCCCAAGATTCACACTGAACTGCTGACTGAAGTCAACACCATCCTGAAATAGCTCACCATCCAGATTTCGTAGTGCGCCCGCACCGCTGCCAGAAATGTCAATCTGATAGAGGTCGTCCTCAAGCGGCTCAGCAAATCGAAAAACGACCTCCCGCGATGAATTACCAAAACCGATGTAACCTGGCTCGACAGCGAGATCCGCAACACCCGTAAGTGTCAGGACATTAGGCAAAGCCAGCGAAGCACCAATCAAACTTTGATCGTTGCCCTGCTGCAGCGAAGCCGACACCAACTGTGAAGCCGCTGGGTCATTGCTGATCGACGCAAGAAATTCCTGAGCCGTTGTCTCATTGCCCGGAGTGCTGTTGAGCTGCGCACGAATAGAACTGCCATTGACCACAATCACGGGTAACGCAGGACCCCCGAAATTACGCTGCTCAAAAACCAGTTCAGTCCCCAAACCACCTGGACCAGACTCCTGAGCGACAAAACGAACCTGCACATCGCCGTTGGTTCCAAAGTCGGTTACCGCCTCAGCGGAATTCGCCCCTTGAAGTGTCAGATTCAGTCCGCTCCCAATCTGTTGCCCGAATGGCGAAAGCGAAGACCCAGTCACCTGAATCACTTCAATCAAAGCCGATGCCGAAGCGTCATTGGAAACTGACGAAATCAGATCCTGCATCGTTGTCTCAGCGGCAGGATTGCTACTGACTTCAATTGCAACGACACGATTCGTGACAGTAATTGAAGGTGTGGTAACCAGAGACAATGGATTTGAAGTGAACTCCACTTCGATCCCATTGCCAATGACACCTGTTTCTACAGCGCGGAATTCCACACTCAGTGCATTCTGAGTACCCAGATCGCTGATTGCGGTCGCTGAGTCAAAAGCCCCACCATCTCCCGCTTGAGTGATCCTGATTGCAGATAACGTACTGCTATCCAAATTGGCTTCATCGTCGAACTGAAAAATCAGCTCGCGCGGGGAAACGCTCAGAACAGTGCCTTCCCCAAGCAAAGCGCCCTCATTGGGCTGGATCCCGGAAACCTCTGGCCCTGCCAGTAGTTGCCGTTGTTCCAGCGATTCCGACAATAGACGTCGTTCCATACGGCGACGCTTGTCGCGAAGTCGCCCGCTGGATTTGCGGTCGCCTTTGCGGAGAACGTTGCGAACACTCGAGTCACGGAGAGTCATCAAGCAGCCTCTGTATTCAAGGTGCCAAATTGAATTGGCAAACGTGT
>NZGD01000011.1 GCA_002690925.1 Rhodopirellula sp. | reverse complement strand
CTGTAGTCAACATACTTGGGTCGCGAGCCCGCCATCTGCCTTCGGGGTGAATAACGTTAATCTCGATAATCAGCCAATTGGCGTCATATTCACATTCCGTAATATCAGGAAATTGGTAACCGATGATTTGCATTTCAAATGAGTTTCCGTTGGAGGCGTGCAACTTCATCGAACTCGTCCCTGACACATAAAACTTACGGTTCCCGGGCACGAACGCAAAAGGTTTGGTTACAGTTGGCCGTGAATGCGTGCCCGGGTTCACGGCTATGTTACACGGCCATTACGGCTTGGGCTTTGCAAGTGCCTGTTTCGCTTCGGCAACCACCTGTTGCGCTCGTGCGAGCAATTCAGGGTGCCCCTCGGAAAGGACCTGTAGCAACAACTCTTTTTCTTCGAGGTACTTGACCGCGAAGCCCGGGTCTTGACGAACAATGTCTGAGAGATTGTTTATCACATCGGCAAGCTTGACAGTTTTTGCTCGCGGATCACTGTCGGCAGTATGTTGACGGTCAATTGCCTTGCGTTGTTTGCGGTTGCCATCACACGGTTGCGACACATCCGTCAAGTCAGCCACAAGTGCCGCAATGTCTTCTCCAAATTCGGATTCGATTTCCTGAATGGAGACAGCGGTATCTTCAACAACGTCATGCAGCCACGCAGCGGCAAGTGTCGCGGCATCATCAGTAACCGTCGAGACCGTTTGAGCAACAGCCTGAGGATGGACGATGTATGGCTCGTTTGTGAACTTCCGACGCTGGTCGATGCTCTCGTGTGCGGCTTTCGCAAAAACGGCTGCCTTGGTTACAACGTCGTCAGTCATGGGTTCCTGCGCTTCCCGTATCACAATCGTTCATTCGCGGTTCAGCTATCGAGTATACAGTAAATAACAAAGCTAAGCGTCGAACTAGCAATTGCGTGCACGCCAGAGTCGTTTGGAATGATTTCTGTAGCATCACCTCTGCCGCAACAGGGCAGGAATGAAATATTTTCATTTCAATTGCCGCGTGATTCAGTGTTCAGGAACACAGGTCAGTTATTTTGAGCATTTGCACGAGCAAAGATTGGTGATTCGTTTTTCCATTTCAAAGCGAGCAAAACTTTGCTCCCCAACATCGACAACTTCGCGTTTCGTAATTGCAAAGCCCATCGTGGCGAAGCCGGGTTGCGCCATCAAGCTTGCGTGAACCCAGAGACGTGCGACCCCATTATTGAGTGCCAGCTTTTCGATTGATTGATAGATTCGGCGAAAAACTCCCGTCCCCTGTGCAGATGGCTGGATGTAGGCAAAATCGATATAGCCATTTGCGGCAAGGCTCATGAATCCAATGACTCTTTTTGAATTCATTGCAACCAAGATTGTCTGTGAGTCCAATCGCGCGACCCAACCGCGTCCGCTAGGGGGCTGCGGAACCCACGCTCGCCGTTGTTCCTCCGTGTACTCGCTGCGACCATACCTGACCGCGTTGAACATCACATCGGCGATAGCACCATAGTCGTCGGCCGTGGCTTCGCGTATGGCAGTCCGTTTAGCTATTTGCATTTACTCGCTATTTCTATGTTGATGGAGCAGCCCGCCCGGCCTGATAACGCTCCCGTCAGCCGGGGGCGTCCAGCGATGGTCAAATTGCTGACGCCAGATCTCGCAACTAATGTACATTGGACTGTCAGCCGGAAATCGATCGACATCGCCTATACGTTCTTTCCAACAATCATCAGAAACGCAAGGGCCGACTGTAACAAGGAGGTTCCCGACAGTACGCCCAACACGGCGATCTGCGCACGCCGCGTGCGCGACCCAGACGTGAACCATAATGAACCACCAATCCAGACAAGAAGCCAGATGACGATAATGGCAGTTCCAAATTCAATCTCGCTTAGGGGAACAATCGCGTAGACGGGCAAAAGAAGCAGTGCAGTAAAGCCACCAAAAAACAGCACGCCCTCTGAAATCCTGTCAAACATTGAAAAACTCGCGGCGATCCCCAGCATAGGCCACACGATCATTGCCCCGAATGTTAACGGCAGGAATACCGAAACATGCCAACCGGCAGTTGCCAATCTTCTATTCTCAATCATAGATCTGCGGGGTCACGAGGGAATGACTAATCTGTGGGCCAAACTGATCACCCTGCTCACAGCCCCATTTCCGAAGCTTTGCAAGGCCGTCATGCGTAACGCTCGTTCCGCTAATACCCACTTCCTGAATTTTGCTCGACACACTATCGCGCAGATGCTCGAGGCCTGCGTCTGTAATGCCTAGATTGTCATTAAGGTACAGGCTTATCAGGTTTGTCATGTGCGTTAGGTGAGCCAAACCTGTGTCAGTTATTTTGTTTCCGCACAGATGAAGATGCCTCAGGTTTTTGAATTCCTTTAGTTTTGCCAAGTCCGCATCCGTAACACCGCACCTGTTCAGTTCGACATGGGTCGCATTAGTATTGTTTAACAGGTCTCCGATTTTACCCTTACCGAGCACATCGGCTCTTCCCTTTATAAACACATACGGTGCTATGTCTGTATGTTTACTGACCGCGAACTGGCCAACATAGGGCGTAACACAGAGGATCGCGTCTGCGTGACGACAGTGATCAACAATCTGAACGCTGAACACCACAACTTGCTCTTCTGTTGCAATTTCAACGTTCCCCTTGGCACAGCCCAGCCAACCCTTGACGATCACCAAGTCCATCTTGTCGAAATCGATCGGTGGCTTCTTGCCACCCAACCGTTCAAACGCTGCCTTGGACCTAATTCTGTGGATGTTCCGCTGCCGGGAGGTTGAATTCTGGTCCCCGCCCAAATTGACTTCGTCGATTACCTTGAGGTTGATGACCTCTGTCAACTTGGCAACCTCTGCCGAATTTTCCTCGCCAAATGCAAATGGTGCGATTGTCACGAGCGCTGCCGCTGCCAGATCTCTAATCACCGATTTCATCTTTTCCTAATTTTTCTCCAGCTATCTTTGTCTTGTTAACGTCGAGACGCGGTTCGCAAACCATCTCTCGCCTGTTCGTTGCTCAAATTAGCACAGCAAGCAATATCACAAATAAAGGCGCTGATCATTTCCTGACTAAGATCTATGCATCAAAAAGCCCAACTCTAAGCTTCGCACTCAAAGACAAGGCTCCCTGTGACATAATAATCGATTAACGTCTTCGGAACCCTGTGTCGAGTCATGCAGACTACAACACAGATAGGCAGCATGTCCATCAAGTTCGCAGCGAAGGTCCTATCTATTTGTTCTCTTGAGCCCGCGTTTGATAACTTCTTCGGCATTAACTCATAAAATCATGGTAGCCCTACTTAACGCTTGATTCTCACACTGGCCTTATGAAATAAAGAAATACGAGTGGTCGTGTAAAATTGAGTCCCTGCCACTTTGCCGTCTCGACATTCCACGATGAACGATGCTTCAATACGTTCACCCGTGTCCGCACACCACGGTGAACACCAACTCACAACAACACGTTTTCCTGTGGGCCCCACCACCCACGCTTGCTCAGCAACTCGTTCCGCTTCATGCAAGCCAATGCTGTCAAAACTGACTCCCTCTACTGGCCAAGGACTATCCTCAGCGGGTTACCGCCATTGACTTGCACTTCAGATCTGACCCGGCCAGCAACTCCGGAGCCGTGATTGTTATCACTCTCTTGCATTCAAGAAGGACGAAAGAGACACTCGCATGATGGAATTCTGATTCCAATTTTCGGAATGAGCAGCGCCGAAGTACAGTACTAGGTTTTCGCCATCGTTAAAAAGGAATGGCGTGACGTGGCCGTGAGGCGACGCACCTTGATCTTTGGAAACAAGTAAACCCCGATCGCTCCACAAGATACCGTCGTTGCTCGATGCCCATGCGGTCCCGTCCCGTGATTCAATCAGCATCACATAACGGGAATCGACGACCGAAACATGAACCCCACCGGCATCATTGGCAAAAATGTATTCATCGCGACGTTGCCATGATTTTCCGTCTTTGGAAACCGCGTAACCGACATAGCGTCGTGACTTCGGCGATTTGGGAGCATCCCGGGCTGGCGCGCCAGTGGGCAAGTCTGCCCGCCCATCAAACCACATGCGAAACGTTGTTCCATCATGGATCACGCTTGGACGCCCCACCAAAAGCGAATCCCACGCAGGCTTTCTCCGCGGCAAGAGGGTTGGACCCCGATCGACCCACGTTCGCCCGTCAATCGATGTCGCCAGACCAATGCAGTCGGTCACCCCAACGCTGGCCCGCGTGTAATACATATAGAATTTTCCATTTACGATGACCACAGATGGATCATTCACGTGGTTAATACCGTCGGGTCCGAAGACAACCCCCTGTGGATCCCAGCTTGTCTGGTCCGTTGAAGTCGCGAGATGAATCCGGTCGTGGCCATCCCGTCCCTGTCCGCCATAGTACATCAAGAGCGTGTCGCCGTGCCGGACAATATCGGCAGCGTACACGTTTCCGTTCCCGTGGGGCGCTTCACTAGTCAAACTGCTACCGCGCAGCACACTCTCTGGTTCGCGTGCAACGGTGGCCTCGTTTGCGGCTAATAGAATCAGTATTGGAAAGAGCCGGTGCATTTTGGTCAAAGTTAGTATTCGATCACTGACCGCCGGAGCCTGTGGTCTTCCATTTCTAACATATACGCACTTCCGGCTTCGCGTGAATCGCATTGTCACTTCGACTTTTCGTCTCTGATTTCCGCTACCGCACTGGGGACCTCAAAGGTCTCGTCGGACAAACTGTTGGATTTGACAGATATTATCTTGTACTCGATGGAATAATCCGCGCCGTAATGATTAAGACGCCTCCGGGAAACAAAGCAGCCACTTTTATCTCGAACATACTCTCTTATCTCACTGATCAGACAATAAGTATCTTTGTCGGTCCCCGTGATTTGCTCTTCACGAACAAGCAATCCAGATGTCGTAGAAAAGTACCGATTGATCTGCCGATTGTCTTTCGCGACAAAGATCAGGTGATTCGCGGTCTCATCGCCTATCGTTTTCTCCCCTGCATAAAGAATTGCTGAAAATTGATTCTTCCATTCTAACGATTCATGCATCGTCTCGTAGTGTCGCATGTAATCTCGCGCTTCTTGTCCGTCAAGAATCGTGGCCTTCCCATCGACACCGATATTCCAGGCGATTTCTCCGTCCGTGCCGTGTCGGCGAGATGAGCCATCTGGAAAATGATCAATCGTAAGATGCCGATTGGCGGCCTGAAAAATTTCAAATGTTCCAACGACTCTTTCACCAGCGACTACTTCGCCTGTGATTGCGTAGTCCCTTATCTTTTTTAGTGCGGACTCTCCGCCTTTGGCTCGAATAAACCTCGAAATAACAGACTCTGCCTTCGGTGATATCTTCTTCAGGGTCGGTTCTTTCTGAAGAGGAGAAAAGAACGCAAGCAAGAGAATAATGGGCAACATGTTGTGCTCCACGAGATAACTTCAAAAACTACCCGACGCCGACTGGCGATTCACAAGGCGACTGCGCCCGGTTTGGCGAATCAGGCGCATGGTCGTGCTTCGATCACTTCCCATACGTCACCGAGACATGTTTCGACAAATTGAAGCTAGGTGTGTAGATAGTCATTTTCACAGTTTTGGGTTTGGCTTCGAACAGCTTCTTGATTAAAGCGCCGTCGTTAATTTTGATACGGACCTTTCCACCTTTTACATCCGCATTGCCATAATCACCAATATTATCGCCCCCCTCAGCGGAGTTGTGCCAGAGAGACTGCTGGCAAGCTTTAATCAAAGCCGACAACGATCCTGACCTTGGTCTTGTGCCGCCGGGTTTGAAAAGCACTGGCCCAAATTCGTAACCCGACTTGTCGTCACCAATGATGACACTCCAGGTGTACTCAAGATTGTCAATGGGAGTTTCCTTTTGATACCATGAAACTTTTTTTTCTTTGTTGGTCGGAGGAAACGTACAGGAGGCTTCGGATTCTGAGACAACTGCACCCCATTTCAAGTCCTCGATCGCCACCTCTTTTGACTGCGCAACGACGTTACCGCAAAAGATCATCATGAATAGGAAAGCAAAAGCTATTTTCATTGTGATGCACCAATCGAAACGCGCTGACAATTAAATATTTGCAAGGGTGTTTTCACCGTCCAACTTAAGGGTATCGCGACCAACGCATCGCCTAAGCAATGATGTCGTGCACAACATTTCCATGAACGTCCGTGAGGCGGAAATCGCGACCAGAATAACGGTAGGTAAGTCGTTCGTGGTCAAGTCCCATGAGGTGCAGGATTGTGGCGTGTAAGTCATGCACATGGACGCGGTCCTTTACTGCGGAGCAGCCGAATTCATCGGTAGCGCCATAAGTAAAGCCTGGCTTGACACCGCCGCCAGCCATCCACACCGTGAAACCATAGTGATCGTGATCACGTCCCTTTTGCCCTTCGGAAGTAGGTGCTCGCCCGAATTCTCCACCCCAAATGACCAACGTTTCGTCCAGGAGACCACGTTGTTTCAAATCCTTCAGGAGCGCGGCGATTCCCTGATCACACGCTTGAGCAAGACGCGCATGGCCACCTTTGATATCACCATGGCCGGTGTCCCACGCGATGTCATATCCGTCAATCGAATGCGAGAGCTGGACCATTCGCACACCACGTTCCACGAGCCTCCGTGCGAGCAGACATCCTTTGGCGAATTCACTGTTCCCGTACAGGTCTAGCGTTGTCTTCGTTTCACTTTCAGTATTAAACGCGTCAGGAACAGCGAACTGCATTTTGAACGCCATTTCCATCGCCTGAATACTTGATTCAAGCTGCTGGTCCTGTTGTTGGCGTTCCAGATCCAGTCGATTCAGCTCGGCGAGCAATTCAGCTTGCTGTCTTTGCTTTTCACGCGGTAGATGCGGATTTTTAAGATCCCGCAAAATCTGGTCAGGCTTCATGCTCGCAATATTGGCATAAACGCCTGAGTAAGCACCTGGCAAGAAAGAGTTACCCCAATTCGCCGCCTTGCCGCGCGGCTGTGCACGAGGGCTCATGGCTACAAAACCTGGCAGTTCCTGATTTTCCGTGCCCAGCCCATAGCAAAGCCATGAACCCAAACTGGGGCGACTTGGCTGCAGGTGTCCAAGATTGAACATGAGCATGGCGCCCGCGTGTTCGGGAATATCAGTGTGCATGGAGTGGACAAAACAGATGTCGTCAACACACTGCGCGGTATGTGGGAAAATATCGCTTACCCATTTCCCACTTTGTCCATATTGCTGGAACCCAAAGGGAGACGGAAATAGCCCATTTTTGGTATTACGAAGCGTTTTCCTATCAACAGTACTAGGGCGTTCTCCAGCATGCTTTTCGATCAGCGGCTTGTAATCGAAGGTATCGACCTGCGATGGCCCTCCCGGCATGAACAGCTGGATGACATGCTTTGCCTTGGGAGCAAAGTGCGGCAGCTTCGGTGACAATAGCGATGACCCGAGATCCATCTGCGGACGCCCCGCGCGCGTCGCATCGCTGAGCATACTCGCAGCTGCGAGCGTTCCAAACCCGGAGCCGAGACGCTGCAGCAAGCGCCGACGTGAAACGGGTGGTCCGGGGCTAGGATGGGTCATTACGGTCTCCAGTAGGATAACGATTTGCTTGTTGGCAACGAAACGTCAGCATTGTCCGAAATCTGGCATGGTGGAATGCATTAACGAATATACATGAATTCATTTGCGCTCAACATGACTTGGCAATATTGCAGCCAACGGTCAAGCGTCTCTTCGGAAACTGACGGTGTTGTGAGAAATTGCTTCGAAATCTCCCGCTCCCGATCTGTGGGTGAACGTCCATAAAGCAACGAGTAGACAAGATCCACTCTCGCCGCGTCCGTTGCTTCTCTAGTTTGCAGCAGATTTGCAAGGGCTTTAGCACGCTTTATCATGAAAGGACTGTTCATCATGAAAAGAAATTGCTGCGGCAGGACGTTGGACGTTCGTTTTGCTGCGCTGG